>JANRAA010000189.1 GCA_030728235.1 Flavobacteriales bacterium | reverse complement strand
AATCTATCTCGAACACTAAATTTTAGCGTAGGAAATAACTCGAAAATGACAGTAGGAATGCGCTTACAAACCAGGTCAATGCGCTGCTAGCCACGTTTGTCCAACGCCAACCTCTACATCCAATGGCACAATCAAAGGGTGCGCGTCTCGCATGTGTCTGACGACGATTTCCTTTAGTACCTCGAGTTCTGGGTCGTAGACGTCAAAAACCAATTCATCATGCACCTGCATAATCATGCGCGATTTGAAATCACCTTTTTTCAGCTCTTCTTGGATTTTGATCATTGCAAGCTTGATGATGTCGGCTGCCGATCCTTGAATAGGGGCATTGATGGCATTTCGCTCAGCAAATCCTCTTACAACAGCGTTGGCTGAATGGATGTCTGGTAAGTACCTCCTGCGGCCCAAGATGGTCTCAACATATCCGCGCTCACGCGCCAACGTGATAACATCAGCCTGATAACTCTTCAATTTACTGAACTGCGCGTAGTAATTGTCAATGATGTCTTTGGCCTCACTGCGCTTAATATTCAGATTCTGCGCCAAGCCAAAAGCTCCTTGTCCGTATATAATTCCAAAATTCACTGCCTTGGCTTTGCTGCGCATCTCTCGCGTAACTTCATCCAAGGCTACTCCAAATACTTTCGATGCTGTGGCGGCGTGAATGTCGTGCCCGCTTCTAAATGCCTCTACCATGCTCTCGTCTTCACTCAAGGCAGCAATGATGCGCAATTCAACTTGGCTGTAGTCGGCCGACATAATCGAGTACCCTTCGCCGCGTGGAATGAAAGCTTTTCGTATTTCACGGCCTTTCTCGGTGCGAATAGGTATGTTTTGCAAATTCGGGTTGTTCGAACTCAATCTTCCTGTCGCTGCCACGGTTTGCATGTACTGGGTGTGCAGCCTGCCTGTTACTTTGCTCACCATCTCTGGAAGCGGCTCTACATAGGTCGAAAGTAATTTCCGAAGCTGGCGGTAGTCGAGTATTTTACCGATAATCGCGTGCTCATGCTCCAGTTTCGATAGCACATCTTCACCCGTTGAGTACTGGCCTGTTTTGGTGGTTTTGTTGTTGCTACCAATGCCGAGTTTCTCAAATAGAATCACGCCGAGCTGCTTCGGCGAGTCGACGTTGAAGGTTTCTCCCGCCAGACTGTGTATCTCGGTTTCGAGCTCTTCAATGCTGATTCTCAAGCTTACCGCATATTCCCGCAGTCCTGCTGTGTCGAGGTTCACACCTTCTGTCTCCATGTCGGCCAACACCCTTAAAAGCGGAAGCTCTACATTTTCAAACAACGACTTTAAGTGCGGTTTTTCAATTTCTGGTGCGAAGGTGTGCTTGAGCTGTAGGGTTACATCGGCATCTTCGGTGGCGTAGTTAACCAATTCTTCAGGCAACAAATCAGACATGCTGCCTTGGTTTTTGCCTTTTTTCCCAATCAATTCTTCGATGGGTATCGGGCGATATTTCAAATACTGCTCCGCCAACACATCCATGCCGTGCTTGCCATCCGGACTCATGAGGTAATGCGCAATCATGGTGTCGAAAAGCTTGTTGGTGATGGTGATACCATACCGCGCCATCATTTTGTAATCGAACTTGATGTTTTGTCCGATCAACAACTTATCAGTCGATGAGAACAATGCTCTGAAATCGTTCAAAAATTCTTTTTGCTCTTCGAAGTTCCCAGGCACAGGCACATACCATCCGCTGTGTGAAGCGATTGAAAACGACATCCCAACGAGATCCGCTTCCAAGGGGTCCAAGCCTGTTGTCTCGGTGTCGAACGAAAACTCTTTGGCCTCCATCAAGGTAGCTATCAATGCCGATTTAGCTGTTTCACCCTGTACCAATTCATAACTGTGCGCAGTGGTTTCAAGGGTGCTGAGCACGATTTCTTCAGCAACAACTTCTTCTTGCACCTCTCCAAACAAACTGATCTGCTCGCCTTCACGCGCTGAGGTGTCTTCTCCTAGCACGCGCCGCGAAAGGGTGCGGAACTCCAATTCTTCGAATGTTTCGCGCAAGAGGTCTTTGTCGATTGGGCTTATCTCCATATCCGGATAGTCGATGTGGAAATCGATCTCGGTTACAATGGTAGCGAGGTGTTTCGACATAAACGCCTGCTCTTTGTGGTTCTCCACGTTCTCTTTTTGCTTGCCCTTTAATTCGTGGGTGTGCTCATAAAGTCCTTCAATACTACCGTACTGACCAATGAGCTTCATGGCGGTTTTCTCGCCTATCCCGGGCACGCCGGGGATGTTATCTACTGCATCGCCCATGAGCCCTAGGATGTCGATCACCTGCTCAGGCCGTTCGATCTGATAGCGTTCACAAACTTCTTTGGGTCCCCAAATCTCCGCTGGATTGCCCTGTCTGCCGGGTTTGAAAATGAAGATGTTCTCCGAAACCAATTGTCCGAAATCTTTATCAGGTGTCATCATGAATGTCTGAAACCCATCTTTCTCGGCATGTTTGGCAATGGCTCCAATCACGTCATCGGCCTCAAATCCGTTCACCATGATGATGGGAACACCAAATCCTTTCAAAATCTTCATGATCCAAGGCACCGATACGCGGATGTCTTCAGGTGTCTCTTCACGATTGGCTTTATAATCTGCAAAGGTCTCTGATCGGAAATTTCCTTCTGGTGGGTCGAAAACCACCGCGAGATGTGATGGTTTTTCGTTTTTCAATACGTCGAGTAGCACATTCGTAAATCCAAACATGGCACTGGTATTCATGCCTTTGGTGTTGATACGCGGGTTGCGAATAAACGCGTAGTAGGCACGAAAAATGAGTGCGTAAGCGTCGAGAAGAAATAGCTTTTTATCTGATTCTGGACTGATCATGTAGGCGATGTTTAGGGCCGACAAGATAGTGAATCATACTGCTGTGATCAGCCTTTTCGTGGAACTTTATAGATGGGAACTGTGCTGCAAGGTTCACCGAACATCAAACTTTTCACATGGGGTTGAAAACGCTGGGTGAGGTGCATAAAAACCGAAGGACTAACTTCAAAAGTGGAGCATCCTTTTACTACCACTCGCTGATCGCGGATGTTGGAGGTATCGGTGCTATTGATGTGTTGTATTAGCAGTTGTTCTCTAACATCCTCGGCGTGCCCGAAGGTAGATATATGGGCGATGCCCGACAATTGCGAAGAAACCAACATGAATGCCCACATGGGAATGATGGCGTCAGCTGAGCAGAAAACACCAACTCCTTTGCCTTGATATTGCGACCAGTCGTGCTCTTTCACCCAACTTCTAAAGTCGGCTTCTTTCAAAACCATTCCTTGCCACAAATACGGGGCGAGATCAATTTCCGCAAGCGGGATGTGCGCAATGGCTTCTTCGAGGTTGATGGATACGATGCCGCTCTCTTGAACTCTGTTGACAATCTCGTCCATTACCCAACCATCTTGTCTTTTCTTCGAGCCGCAGTCATTTCCATGGCTACGTTCACCATGCCTTCAGCGTCGAAGCCGCATTCGTGAAAAAGCTCTTCAGGAGTGCCGTGCTCGATGAATTGATCTGGTATGCCAAGGCGTTTTACCTGACACTGGTAACCGTGGTCAACCATAAATTCGATCACTGCGCTGCCGAAACCTCCGTCGATGCATCCGTCTTCAACGGTGATGACTTGTTTGAACTTTCCGAAAACTTCGTGCAACATTAGCTCATCGATGGGCTTTACAAAACGCATGTCATACAATGCCGCAGAAACGCCTTGTTGTTCAAGTGTTTTAATGGCTTCCAATGCTGTGTTTCCAACCGGTCCGAAAGTGAGGAAGGCGATATCGTCTCCGTTTACCACCCTGCGTCCGGTGCCAATCTTCATTGCTTTGAACGGGGTCTTCCATTCGGTCATGACTCCATTTCCACGTGGGTAGCGGATAACAAAAGCGCCGTGATCTTCAGCAGAGGCGGTGTACATGAGGTTGCGCAAATCTTCTTCGGTCATTGGTGATGAAACAATGAGATTTGGAATGCAGCGCATGTATGCGATGTCGAAAGATCCGTGGTGAGTCGGTCCGTCAGCACCAACCAATCCGGCGCGATCAAGGCAAAATACGACTTGCAATTTCTGCAATGCTACGTCGTGCACTACTTGGTCGTACGCACGTTGCATAAACGACGAGTAGATATTGCAAAAAGGAACCAATCCTTGTGTTGCCATACCAGCCGAGAAGGTCACGGCATGTTGTTCAGCAATGCCGACGTCAAAAGCGCGATCAGGCATGGCTTCCATCATGAATTTTAAAGAACAACCCGTGGGCATTGCAGGTGTAACACCAACGATTTTTTTGTTCTTCTCCGCCAATTCGATGATGGAGTGTCCGAATACATCTTGCCACTTGGGCGGTTCCGGACTTTTCGGAGTAACCTTGATGATTTCTCCTGTTTCTTTATTGAACAAACCTGGGGCGTGCCACTTGGTAGCGGAGCCATCTTCAGCAGGTTTGTAGCCTTTTCCTTTCATTGTTACACAGTGCAACAACTTCGGTCCAGGTATGTCTTTGAGGTCGCGCATCACCTTCACCATGTACTCTACATCGTGACCGTCGATCGGGCCGAAATAGCGGAAGTTGAGCGATTCAAATAGGTTGCTCTGCTTTAGCAAAGCTCCTTTAATTGCGTTTTCTACTTTTTGAGCAATCACTTGGGCGTTGGGACCAAACTTGCTCACCTTGCCCAACAAGTTCCATACTTCATCTTTTACCTTGTTGTAAGTATGTGAAGTGGTGATGTCGGTAAGGTATTCTTTCAAAGCACCTACGTTGGGGTCTATCGACATGCAGTTGTCGTTCAAAACGACAATCATGTTGGTGTCTTCCACACCTCCGTGGTTCAATCCTTCAAAAGCCAATCCAGCGGTCATAGCTCCATCACCAATGATGGCAACATGCTGGCGGTCTGGATGTCCGTTCAAGCGGCTTCCTACAGCCATACCCAATGCGGCCGATATACTTGTTGATGAGTGTCCAACACCGAACGTGTCGTATTCACTTTCAGAGCGTTTCGGGAAACCTGAAAGTCCTTTGTATTTGCGATTGGTATGAAAAGCATCTTTTCTACCGGTGAGAATCTTGTGTCCGTATGCTTGGTGTCCAACATCCCAAACCAATTGATCATCTGGGGTATTGAAAACATAATGCAGCGCCACGGTCAACTCCACAACCCCTAAGCTGGCGCCAAAATGTCCGCCCTTTTCAGATACGATATCAATGATGTACTGACGCAGTTGATTGCAAACTTCAGGTAGCTGTTCTTCTGAAAAAAGCTGACGCAAATCTTCAGGAGAGTTTATCTGGCTAAGCAGGTTTCCGGCTTGAAATTCATTCATATGATGAAGATTGGAGACGATTATTGCGTCGCCCGTATCGATCTTAACAAAAGTAACAATTTAATGTTCTTTGTCGGCGCCGAATACATTGAGTTCACTAACGGATGCAATAAAACAACCTACACGGTTATTCCTGCGAGTATTGATTCGAAGATTTCTCGTCCGTCGATATTGCTTAAATCAAAATCAGAAGCGCGCTCTGGGTGAGGCATCATACCGAATACATTTCCTTGAGCATTGCATACACCGGCGATGTTTTCGATTGATCCGTTCGGGTTTGAAGCTTCTGTAATATGTCCTTCTTCGTCGCAGTATCTAAAGATGATTTGGTCGTTGTCGTTCATCATCTTCAAAGTGTCGTTATCTGCATAAAAGTTCCCTTCTCCGTGAGCAATCGGAATCTTTAGCGCACGATCCACTTCAAGTCCGTTTGATATAATCGCAAGATTCGACTGTGGAAGGATGTGGGTGTTTTTGCAAATGAACTTGCGTTGTTTGTTGTGCAGTAGGGCTCCTGGGACGAGGTTTGCTTCACACAGGACTTGGAATCCGTTGCAGACACCCAAAACATAACCGCCGCGTTTAGAGTGGGCAATTACTTCATCCATGATCGGTGAAAAACGGGCGATGGCACCGCTGCGAAGGTAGTCTCCGTAGCTAAAGCCACCTGGCAAGACTAGGAAATCACACCCTTTCAGGTCGCGATCTTTGTGCCAAAGCTTTTCTACTTTCTGATCAAGGGTTTGCTCCAAAACAAAGACCATGTCTTCATCACAATTGGAACCTGGAAATACTACAACGCCGAATTTCATGTGAATGATTTGGTTGCAAAAATAACAAATCAAGGGGGATAAAAGGAAAAAGGGACCGCTCAAAAGTATTGAACGGCCCCTTTCTATCTATATGAGATAATCTGGTTACTTGTTTACTGTCGTATGTATCTGAAACTTACGAAGTTGTTTGTGCTCAAATTGGTAACAGTGATAATGGCTGCGGTAACATTTGAGCGTAGATTAACGGGCACTGATTGTTTCGAAAATTGTCCTTGCATTGGTGCTGAAATAATTTGACCAGCAAGGTTGTAAACATCGATTCGCACAGTTCCTGTGATTTCATCAGGAAATACAACCATTGGCGATGCACCGTTGTTCACGAACTGTACGTTTTGCAGTTCGCCAAGATTAGCAACCGACATTCCTTCTTCAACTACGATCACAACTTCAGAGATGTCAAGACAATGCTCGTTGTATGCAAATAGATTCACGAAGTACATGCCCGGCTCTGCATACATGTGTGTTGGGTTCTCTTCTGTCGACGCAGTGCCGTCGCCAAAATCCCATGAGTACATGAACGCACCAGAGCTGTTGTTCTGAAATGTTACCAATCCGTTGTCGTTTGCAATGGTAACGGTAGTAGCCGACGGTGTGAAGGCAGAAACAACTTCTGGCTCTTCTAGAACTTCAATGCTGTGAACATACTCGCACCCATTGGCGTCGGTCAATACACAACTGTAAATACCTCCACCGATGTTTTCAAGACTGTCTCCAGCGGATCCGTCTTCCCATAAGATGTTGTAAGGTTCTACACCACCACCATATTCGATGGTGATCCAACCGGTTAACTCTTCATCACAGGCCAAATCCTGATGGGCGCTTGTCATAAACAACGGCGCAGGTTCAGTTATTTCAATGGTTTCTGTTGTAGTCGGACAACCAGCAAAGGCATCAACCACCATGGTGTAAATTCCAGGAGTTAAGTTTTCTGCAATGGCCTCATTTCCGCTTGTGCTCAAGACTGTTGCCCCGTCGGCGTCGGTCAAAGTGAAGGTGTAAATCGCCTCTCCATTTGTAGCAGCAGAAATGCTTCCTGAAGCGTCACCGTTGCACGAAATATTGGTTGAAATATTCGGAGAAACACGGTCGATGTGGATCTCGAATCGAATTTGTTCAGTTACGATATCGGTGTTGAAGGTGAATGATGTGGTTTCGTGGATGCCATATACATCACCTGTAACCAAATCTTTGATCCACATGCAAGCCCCATTCAGTTCAGGAGCATGTTCAATGTTAGCTGTCACGGTTCCAGCTTCAGTGGCTGTCAGCATCAAGGGAACCACCACTTCTGTTTCTGGCATCGGAATGTTGTTGATCGCTAAGAACGCTCCGTCATCAGAAACAGTAGCAAGGTTCAATTTTGCATTTGCACTAAAGAATTTATAGGCATCGTTGCTTGGGTCGTAACCGGTGGTTGTCCCCTCAGTAATGGCAAGTAGCATTTCGTCTCCAAGTCCCAATCCATCCATGCGCAGCTGCAGAAAGTCGTTTCCCGCGTTTACGGGTGTTGTTGGTCCGCTGAGCTTAGCGAGCTCATTGCACTTCAACGTGAGATCGCTTTGGTACGATTGCACCCAGAAAGCCTCTCCAATGCGAATAATTGGTGTGCCACCGTTCACTCCAAATCCATTTGAATAGGTGCGGAAATGATTGAGGGCAATATCCCAGACATACAATGCGCCTGAAACACCCTGTTTGGTCCAGCCAGATGCGCTGTCCCAATTCAAATCTGAGAGGTATGGATTTCCAACAAGATTCAATCCGTCGTTCTGTGTATTGCCAGAAACGGTATGTGTTATTGGGAATTCGAACTCACCTAGAATTGGCGTCGAAAGAAGGTCGTAACTATGATTACCAGCGAGCACATAAACATAGTACCCTTTACCCGGAATTAAATTTTCATTGGAATTGGTTACCGGGATGAAATCTCCAGTTCCATTCGATGCTGATTCGTCGTAAGACTGAATGCTTACAAAACTGTAGCTCGGGTAATCTGATCCGATAAAACCAGTGGTGATAAAGTCATCATCCCAATCTTCAACAATGGCATCGGTGTATGGTGAGCCGAGTGTGATCCATCCGTTGTATGCTGCATTTACATCGCGCGTCATGCCTACTTTCCCGACAATGGAACCGCTCAATACAGGGGCCATGCAAGCAGTGTCATTTAGCCCTTTACTGGCCAAATTCAAGCGATCGTTTGTTACCAAAGTGGCGTCGCTTAGGTACATCTTCGACTCTACTATCGCAGTTCCAACGATTTCAATTGTATGCGCTCCTTGGAAATTGATGTCGTAGAAGGTGGAAATGCCACTTATTTGCTGCAGCTCGCTGCCAGCGAAGCTAACCAGACTTTTACCAGCGTTGAACTCGCCGTGGTTGTTCCAATCACCATTCACAATGAACAGGTAACCGATTTCTTCAGAGCACGATAGTGTTGCACCATTCGCAATATTGAGATTCACAATCTGGTTGTTGAACCCCATATTCACTGAATGTCCGCTCTCAATAAAAATGTCATACGAACCAATGGGAATGCACCCACAATCCCAGATCGAAGGGTCATACCAATCACCCGACATAATTGTATGTGCAATGTTGTCGGCAACAGCGGCTGACGGCTGTAAAACCAGGTCTGGGAGATAATTGTCATCAGAAAAATCGAGATTCTGAGATTCAGGAATTCCATTTTCGGGTGATGCAGGAAAAAGCATAATCTGCGAAGAAGCAGCGAAACTTAGCCCGAAAATCAGGGTGAAAATCTGTAGAGTGTTAATTATTCGTTTCATCGTTTTACGTTTAGGCACCTCGTTATGAGATGTGTCCTATTACGCGAACTATGAAGGCGTGGTTTGTCGGCGCTACCCCTATGAAATTTGTAAGCCTAATCCTACTGGGGTATAATCATTGGTCCGTTTACCACTGTTGCCCAATACCAAATGGCGAAGGCCACGAAGGCAGCAAAAAGTAGGTCATGCCACAAGAATTTTTTCTGCGCAGTGAAGATTGCCTGAATAAACAACACTGCAGGCAGAAAGGAGAGGTAAAGCGCTCCTAACGGTGAAGATGGATAGAGTAAGGCTGCACAAACGATCAATCCACCAGCATTGATCATCAATACTGCTTTCGAATTTTTCGATTTGTTACTAGAGGTTGAAAATGTGCCTAGCAATTTGAGCAGGCCGACGATGGTGAGAGCACCAATTGATACGACGAGCAACAAGGTGAGTCCAGGGAGCTGACTTGTAGCCGAATCCAAACTGTGAAATACTACCTCGCTATCAATCAAAAAAGAAATTGCTAGAAAAAGCAATGGCGGAAAAGCAGCACCCAAGATTAAAAGCGTGATCTCACGCCAATTGGGGGTTCTGGTGTACAACAGCGACAACAGTATCAGAAGCAACGAAATAGATCCATATGTCAAAAACAATGATCCTACAGATGCTAGAAATGCAGCATTGAAATAGGCCGCTCCCGCATCGTTTTGACGATATACGCCCAATAATATGGTTAAGCCAAGTGTGAAAAAAGGCATGGCGAGTAAAACAATACTCGCTGAAGCTGATGGCGAGACGAGCCAAAACAAAACGAGCATGAGCCAGCCAGCAAAGTTGTTTCGTTGGGGTTGCAATTCGTGCAACGACAATAGGTAGTTAACCAGTGCGGCGTTCAAAAAAATCAATGGCCAATGTGTCCACAAGGGAAGGCGAAGCGAAAAAGTATGCGCTATCAAACTGCTGGCTGTTGAATTCTCCACAAACGGAGTGTCGAATGAAAAGTCGAGAAACCAGAGCAGCGCAGCGGTCATGGGCAATATTAACCATGCGATGGGTTGGTTTGATCGAAGTAATGACAACATGCTAGAGTCGATAAAAATTAGCGTTTGTTAGTCGCATTTAATGTGGTTTACCTAATTTTGTCAAAATTCAAAGCGCAATGAACCTACAGGAAATAATTGAACCAATCGGAGTTTTTCTTGAGTCTACTTTCGAATCTGTACTCGTGCCAATTAGCAATATGTTCAACTGGGTTGTTATTTTTGGCGGCTTCGTTGGCCTTTTTGTTTGGTTGAAAATGCAGTCAAGCTTCAACAAGCAAGCTGAAAAAGAAGGCACAATCGCCTAACTCTTCACTGCTTTTCTGAGGTCGAACCCTATATCTTTTCTATAGTACATACCGTCGAATTCTGTCGACTCTATCGTGCTATAGCTGCGCTCCAAAGCCTCATCCATATCCACTCCCATCGATGTAACCGCCAAAACACGGCCACCGTTGGTTTGCAACTCACCATCCTCTTCTTTGGTTCCAGCATGAAACACAATGCTTTCGCTCTGACGAGGCAACACGATTTTCTTGCCCTTTTCATACGCATCCGGATATCCTCCCGACGCTACAATTACTGTGGTGGCAAATCGATCGTCCAACTCTAAGTCACATTCAGACAAGGTGCCGCTGGCTATGCCTTCAAAGAAGTGCAACAGGTCAGATTTGATGCGGGGTATGATTACCTCTGATTCAGGGTCGCCCAACCTGCAGTTGTATTCAACAACAAAAGGGTCGCCTTGCACTTTCATCAAGCCAAAAAAGAGAAATCCTTTATAATTAATGTTCTCTGTGTGCAGTCCTTTAACTGTTGGAATAATGATCTGGTTTTTCACTTTCTCCATGAACTCGGCGTTCACGAACGATACGGGAGAAATGGCTCCCATTCCGCCTGTATTCGGACCGCTATCACCTTCACCAATGCGCTTATAGTCTTTGGCCTCTGGTAAAATCTTGAACGATTCTCCGTCGGTAATGGCAAACATCGAAACTTCGATTCCGTCCATAAATTCTTCAATCACAACGGTGCTGCCAGCATTGCCAAAGGCTGAACTCAAAATCATGTCGTTCACAGTATCGATGGCTTCCTGATAATCGCGGGTGATAATCACTCCTTTACCAGCTGCAAGTCCGTCGGCTTTGATGACATATGGTGGTTTCAATGTCTTTAAAAAGCCTGCTGCATCAGCAACGTTGGCCTTGGTGAAACTCTCATAACGCGCAGTAGGTATCTGGTGGCGCTGCATGAATCGCTTGGCGAACTCTTTGCTTCCTTCCAGCTGAGCTCCTTTGGCAGAAGGACCTATAAAGGTTACTTTCGAAAACTCTGGTTTCGCCGCGAAGTGATCTACAATTCCAGCAACCAATGGCGCCTCAGGGCCTACGACAACGATGTTGATGGCGTGCTCTAAAACATAAGCACCTACAGCATCAAAGTCCATAGGGTCGATGGGTGCATTCACCGCTAAGCCTGCAGTCCCAGCATTGCCAGGGGCCACATATAGGTTTTGTAAATTCGAACTCTGGGAGAGTTTCCAGGCAAGAGCGTGCTCTCTTCCACCTGAACCCAATACTAGCACATTCATTTTGTGATGATTTGTTGCAAAATTAGCACTTTGAAGTAGGCGAACAACAGAGTTTATCAACACTATTCCACGAACTTTCGCCATTCGTTGTACCTTGCACCAACTTTTTGATATGGACCTCTCGGTCGTAGTCATCACATACAATGAAGAACGAAACCTCGCGCGGTGCCTGGCATCAGTGAGGGATCTGGCACACGAAATTGTGGTGCTAGACTCGTTTTCTGTCGATAGAACAGAAGAAATCGCACGGTCTTTCGGCGTGCGGTTTATTCAACATGCGTTCGACGGTCACATCCAACAGAAGAATAGGGCTTGGCAATTGGCATCTTGCAGATGGGTGCTGTCGCTTGATGCTGATGAGGCTGTGGATGAGGAACTTGCCTCCAACATCCGCGCAGCGATAACTGCTGAAAACGACATATCGGGGTACACGATGAACCGACTAACCAATTACTGCGGCACGTTCATTCATCACTCGGGCTGGTATCCAGATACCAAAATGCGGCTGTTCAAAAAGGGTTGCGGTGAATGGGGTGGGGTCAACCCTCATGATAAGTTTGAGCTCACAAACAATGGAAAAGCTTCGCACCTGAAAGGTGATATTCTGCACTACTCGTACTACACGCGCGAAGACCACCTAAAACAAATCGAGTATTTCTCAAACATTGCCTCGAAAGAGCTTTTTGAACGTGGAAAAAATGTTTCTTGGCCGCTGGTAATCGGGAAAGTTGTGTTCCAATTCATTAAAAACTTGATCTTAAAACTTGGGTTTTTAGATGGAAAGGCGGGCTTCACCATCGCGCGGTTAAGCGCATACGCAACGTGGCGCAAATACACGAAACTAAAGCAGTTGCACAATGAATAAGCAGGTCAACCATGTGCTCATCACGCGCACCGATGGTATCGGAGATGTCATTCTTACCCTTCCGCTTGCCGTTGCTTTGAAACGTTTGCTCCCGCATGCGAAAATCAGTTTCCTCGGCAAAGCTTATACGAAACCTGTCATTGAGGCGTGCAGAGCAGTAGACTATTTCCTTGATTGGGATGCGGTGAAAGACAATGATGCTGCCGCTGCTAATCTTCTGCGCGCTAACAGCGCGGATGTCGTTTTTTTGGTGTTCCCGGCCAAAGATGTAGTACGTGCTGCTCACGCTGCGAAAATCAAAACGCGGATTGCCACGGGTCGACGTTGGCACACGTTTTTAAAGGTAAATCACCGTCTGTGGTTCTCGCGGAAGAAAGAAGATTTGCACGAGTCACAATACAATTTGAGAATGCTTAGCGCTCTGGGTTTGAAGTCGGAATGGCGTCTGGATGAGATCGCCAATATGTACGATTTGCATGTTTCGCCCTGCCATGCGGAGGCTGCGCAACTATTTTTGGAAGCAGATAAAAAGGTCATCCTTCACCCAAAATCGCACGGCAGTGCCCTCGAATGGCCTTCCCAATCATATGGTGAACTGGCAAAATTGCTGTTTGATAGGGGATACGCTGTGGCCATCTCAGGCACAGAACGCGAGCGCACGGCAATCGGCGAAGACTTCCCGTGGGAACTGGTAACAGACCTCACGGGTAAATTATCACTCGGTGAACTGATGCAAGCAATTGGCGCTGTGGATGCTGTTGTGGCGGCGTCTACCGGCCCGCTTCACATCGCTGCTGCTCTTGGAATCAATGCTGTTGGATTGTATTCGCCAAAACGCCCGATATACCCACGCAGGTGGCAACCAATCGGACCAAAAGCTACGTTTTTAGTCGCTGCGCAACACCCCGAAAATGGTCAGTTGCCTTTTTCTGCTGAAGAGGTCTTGAACCACTTGCTGAGATAATTGTTGGGCGATTGTCCGGTAAAAAGGGCTGCGAAAAACGAGAAAAATGTTACGCCTGCCTGGGTCTCTAAGCTATCTTCGGTAATGAATGATAGGGATATCAAAACGATGAAAACGGTGAACAAATATCCACGATAGTGCCGCTTGTTCAAAAAGGGCAACAACACAATCGCAAGCAAAACCAGGGGGCCTGAAATGCCAAATGCTACCCAAAAAGTAAGGTATTGGTTGTGCGGACGAAGTCGGAAGGTTGGCAATAACTGAGTTTCAATTTCTTCGTATGCGCCCTGCATTGCAGCGTTAACATCGCCGGTGCCAACACCAACGAGGGGATGTGCAGCTATTATATGCTGAGATGCTTTCCAAAACTCAAATCGCTGAAAAATGCTATTACCACTTGGGTTTCCGCCGTTCAAATAGTTGTCTACCTCGAAAAGTATCTTATCCACACGTCTTCGCATGCCGCTGTGCTGAAACTCCAAAATCGAGGTTACGCCGCGTTCAATGTGGGCAACATCTTCTTCGCTTAAAGCAGTCACGCCAGTTGCATCTTTCCTGTAACCTAGTGAGGTGAGGTATCGAATGGCAGTGATGCTCAGCGCTTGTCCGCGGCCATCCAAACTATCGAAAGACATCTCGCTGCGCAGGTTCCAGTTGTAGGCCAACTCTCCCCAAGCGATGTTCCGCCAAATGTAATGTCCGTTTTCTCGCAAGTGGTTATCCAAATTGTGAGAGTACAACTCTCCAGATGGTGTCGCCTCTAAAACAATCTCTTCGTCTGGGTTGACCCTGAAATAGTCTTGCACCAAAACGGTTATCAAAATAGCAATGGTAAGCGTGAATAGGGCAAAAAGGCCGAGGCCAATCTTGCGCAACTTATCGGGCATCCCAAACTGCTTGGCATGCAACAAAAACAAGATGAAGACAACGAGCAATAGCATAAACCCTGTTACCGACTCCAATGTCCACAAAAAAGCACTGTATATACCGATGACTAAAATCCATAGGGGTTGCTTTCGTATAAGCGGCAGTAGGTAAGCGGTGCAGAAGACTAGCAATATGCTAAAGCGGATGTGGGATATGAATACAGAGATTTCGCGGACGTTGTCGTACGGCCTATTCCACAAACCGGCAGGGATCATTAAACACGCCAAGGCAGCCGCCCCGGCGCCAAGTGCAAGAAATGTAAAGAGGAATTTATAGGCTGTTTTACTAAGTTCTCTAAAGGTGAAAAACAGGACAGGAAACAGCAATAAGGGAAGCTTGATGCGCAGGTCACGCATGCCTGAGTCGATGTGCTCGGTGCTCACCATCCATACAACATGCAAGAGGTAGATGCCCAGAAGCAGATAAAACCACGGATTTCGCAGGGCTTTTTGCCATCTCTCGCGACGCTCAGCTCTGGTTATGATGGCCTGGTCTATGGCCCAGCAGCCCAACAACCAAAACGATGAAAAACTCATCAGCCAATTGGAAAATGACAATCCAACAGCCATGAGGACAAGCCCAATAATGTAGAGGTAGTTTACTGCCTTATCGAGAAATACCACGAGAAACTATTTATCGGTGCCGGCAAGAATTCTGCTGTAACGATTCTTGAAGATGTCGATAGCTTCAGCAACAAAAGGATCGTTCGCTAGTGCATAGCGGATGGCTCCTTCTTGGTAGTAATACCTGCTAATGATCTCTTCTTCAAGCGTGTACTCAATCTGTTCTCTAAACTTCACAAGGTCACGTGAACGTTCTGGTGAGATGCTGGCTTCTAAATTCGCAAAAGCTTCTTCAGCACCTTGGTAGTACCGTTCAGCCTCCGCCATCTGCTTTAGCTCTTTTAAAATGGCTTCTGTTCCGGTGTTGTATGAGAACTCTTTCGACATAGCATACTGCACAAAGTCATCATACTGGTTGCCGAGGTCAAACTTTTCAGGTTCAGGAATTTCTGAGTGTTTTTGAGCGTAGTTGGTGGCGTATTTGAAAATGATGTTGTTCGACATCAACCCATTTAAAATATTGCTCAACTCTTCCTGCTCTACGTCTACATCTGGCGTGATGCCGCGGCCGTCATACACTGTGCGGCCATTCGCAGTTTTAAACGGTTTAATCAAACTATCAGGAACAGCGTCAACTCCTTTTATGGCATCGCGATGCGAGTAATCAAGCTTCTGAATGCAACGTCCACTTGGGATGTAGTACTTCGCTACTGTAAGCTTTAATTTGGTGTTGTAACTCAAGTCTTTGGTTTGTTGTACAAGTCCTTTTCCGAAGGTGGTCTTTCCTACAACTACCGCTCTGTCTAAATCTTGGAGCGCTCCTGAAACGATTTCCGACGCTGAAGCAGATCCTTGATCTACCAAAACGATGAGAGGTAGGTTGGCAGCAAGAGGTTCGTCGAGTGCTACGTGTTTTTTGTTCCACTCTTCTATTTTACCTCGGGTGCTAACGATCTCTTCGCCTTTCGGGACAAAAAAGTTCACAATGTTCACCGCCTCTCGCAACAATCCACCGCCGTTTCCACGCAAGTCGAAAATCAGTTGCTTCATGCCTTTCTGATCGCGCAATTCAACAATGGCTTTGCGGACTTCCATGCTAGCTGTTTTGGTGAAGCTGCGGAGTTGGACATATCCCGTTTCTTCATCTAGCATTCCATAGTAAGGAACGTCTGGAATCTTCACTTCCTGGCGTTCTACGTCGAAAACAATCGGTGCATTTTCCCCGTCGCGTTGAACGGCTATTTTTACGAAGGTTCCAGGTTGTCCTTTCAATAGTTCGCTTATTTCATCCTGATTTTTCCCATCTAGAACCTTGCCGTCAATACTCAACACTGCATCACCAGCTTTCAATCCTGCTGTTTGAGCAGCGTAGCCTTTATACGGCTCAACAATGGTTATTTTCCCATCAATGGTGTTAATCAACGCTCCAATTCCGCCGTATTGTCCGGTGGTCATGAACTGGTAGTCTTCAATCTTCGATTCTGGATAGTAAACGGTATACGGATCTAGCGACTTCAACATGGCGTCAATGCCCTCTTTCATCAATGATCCTGGCTCTGTCTCGTCTACATAATAGATGTTAAGCTCTTTGTACAGATTGGTGAAGATTTCAAGGTTTTTTGAAATCTCAAAGTACTCATCTGCAGCAGTGAAAGCGGTAAATAAAAGTGCTGCCGGTATCGCGAGCAAAAGGAGTTTATGACGTAGATTCTTCATCTTTTTTGTCTGGTAAGGGAGTCGATACCTGTAAAGTAACGATATCTTCTTTTAAACGATTGACCAAAGAAGTTATTTTACGTGAAACGAGCGCAAAATCAGGAAGCTCTTTACCAACATACATAATAACAATGGCGCGCTGCTCTTCTTTAGATTGCAGCGCTTCGTATAATTTGCTTTTCTGAGTGCGCCAAGCCTCACGCATCAAACGTTTGATGCGGTTTCTGTCGACAGCACGTTTGAAATTGCGTTTGCTAGCAGTAACAGCACATTGTGCCGGATACGTGGTATACAGCTGCGTTTTCAGATGCAATAAAATAAAGGGGTAATCTTTGATGGGTGTCCCTGTTTGAAACACGTTCTCCAAGATCCTGCGGTGATACAGGCGTTCCTCTTTTGTAAATCCCAGAGCCTTGTTGTTCGACTCCGGAATTTCTTTAGTCTTTTCCAAGAATGTAATTCTCAATGGCCATGGTCATCGATGGCGCTTTCGGATTCGGTGCACTAACGTTCACTTTCAATCCTGCTTCTTCTGCAGCTTGAACAGTGGTCGGACCAAAACAGGCAATGCGTGTGTTGTTCTGCTCGAAATCAGGGAAGTTTTTGAATAACGACTCAATTCCACTCGGTGAGAAAAACACCAACATATCGTAGAATACATCTGAAAGATCAGATAGATCGCTACAAACAGTGCGGTACATAGTGGCTCTCGAGTATTCAATTTTATTGTCTTCCAACAATTGCGGAATCGATGGCTTCAGAAGATCCGATGATGGCAACAAAAACTTCTCTTGCTTGTGCTTCTTGATAGAATCCATCAAGTCAGCAAACTTCAACGTGCCGTGGAAAATCTTGCGTTTTCTGAAAACAACGTACTTCTGTAGGTAATACGCGGTAGACTCAGAAATACAAAAGTACTTCATGGTATCAGGCACCGTTAACCTCATTTCCTGACACATGCGGAAAAAATGGTCTACGGCATTGCGGGAGGTGAAAATAACCGCGCCATGCTCCAATATATTCACACGTTGTTGTCGAAATTCCTGCGAAGAAACTGGCTCCACGTGAATGAAAGGCCTAAAATCAATCTTCAAGCTGTGCTTTTTCGCTAAATCGTAATAAGGCGATTTATCGGTCGCAGGCTTCGGTTGTGAAATAAGAATAGTACGTACTTTTTCAGCCATAATAGTCCTGTTAGGAGGCTTCCTCGATTCTTACTTCCTACGCTTGATACATGCCCATCCACGCCTTCACCACCAACAAGAGGGGTAAGATTTCGAGGGCGCAAAGATACAAAATAATATAGTAGAATTGCACACCCTGTTGTAAGACGGCTATACTGCCTCGAAACAGGCGGATGAGGTAAAGCAGTCCGAAGAGGCTGGCACCAGCTATCCATATGCTGCGTGGGACATTCCCAATACTCAATGAAGCGCCAATTGAAAGTGGCGCTAAAACCAAGGCCGATATCACGAGAATCAAGATGGTGTTGGCGCGGTACTCGCGCATGAGGTCAGTTTTTAAACTTAGGGTTGAAGCAGCCGACATTACCATGAACTTAATAAGGTACATCAGCGATACCGCTAAGCTTATTTTTAAGAACAAGCTTATGCCAGCATCGACAACAAAAAGTGTCGAAGAGATAATGAAAAGATAAAGAAACAAACTGATGCTAAGCATCGATGGTATCCACATAATCAACCACTCTCGTCCTCCAGGATACTCAGATGTCGATATCTCTTGTCGAGCCAAACGGTAGTTTACTATGAGGTTGCGAAGCAGGGCAATGAACGAGGGGGTTTGAAAGCGGACGAAAGTGAACGACAATAGAAGGAGCAAAAACACCCAAAACATCCACGGTTCATACAACCGATCTATGTGACGTAACAAGGGGGTGTATCCAGACTCCATGCGGCAAAGTTCGGATTTCTACAGCTTAATTCAACGCGGTACCCAAAGTGGTTACTGTCTTTTTTACCAACACTGTGCCTTCAATGGTAAAGGCTTCCAAAACGATGATGTAAGGTCCAATCGGTGCTTTCTGTCGGTTGCTGTCAAATCCATCCCAACTCACGGTGCCCTCCAACCCGAGCAATTCGTTTTTTACGATGCGTTGTATCAGTCGTCCTGAATCGTCATACACGGTTATCGATCCTGTATATCCTAATTGATCCAAGGTGTATGTTATGATACACTGGTCTTCATAGCCGTCGTTGTCGGGTGAGAAAACAGGGGGCTGACACGCAAAGTCGGCACCGGCTTCAGTCGGGTTGTATTGGCTATTTTCAAAACCAGGTGTTGCAAAACCTACAAGTCCGCTCGCTGAATGCCAGTTGGTGCGGTCTTGTGTGGTGCGATTCGCATCCAATCGCTCTAGCGAAACTCCTTCTGTATCATCCAACAAGGGGTAGTGCATGTCGTCTTGATAGGCAAATCGATCACTGATCTGGAAAGTGCTGTCAGCCAAAACGACAACTCCAGAGGTGTTCCCATACGAGGGCAAGGCATTCACTTTTTGAATCCTCTCTTCTCTAGCCGATGGGTAAAACCCGGTAACTCCAGTAATAGTGGTTGCAAATACCAAATACTCGCCTGGGTAGACAACAAATGGGATGTCGATGAGGTCGTCGTAATTGCCTGGCTCTCCATCTTGCTCATCTCCCAATTTCCATCCTTGCATGCTGATGTTCTTGCCCGATCGGTTGTAAACTTCGACGAAATCGACGCCTCCGACATACGGGTCAAACAATATTTCGTTGATCACAATGTCGCCTGGCTCTGCTGTTTCTGGAACCGCAAATTGTCCGTTCAAAACACCACTCTCATTGCCCCAACAGTCGCTCACATACTGCAGCTGACATTGGTAAATGGGTCCTACAGAAAAGGCTCCGTCGAATTGGATGCGGATGTGGTTCAAATCAACAACGGTGATGTCCTGCACGCTGTAGTCCAAGGTCTCAAATGCACCGTTGTCATTAAACCCAAGGGTAATCTCGATGAGCGAAAGTGATGCTTCATCTACAGGTTCGTTGAAATAGAAATCTAGGATATCGACATCGGTTACCAAAATCAACTGTAATTCAGGCGCTGCTGTGTCAGGCGTAAAATCCAAAACGGAGTTGGCAGCTCCTGCTGTGGCTCCTGTTTGTGCATTGCTGGCTGTCCAGTTGCTTCGGTCGCTGCACGGGTCGTTGGGGTTGATAAGCTCCAAGCTATAGCCGCCGCCATCTTTCGCGGGGTCTTGGTACCATTCGATGTCGTAACTCACAACATCCAAGGTGCCACCTTGAGGATCATACAGGGTAATGGTAGCGCCACTATTGGTCAGCCCAGGAAAGGATGCCATGCCGGTAACGTTGGCGTAAAAAATGAAGTCAACCAACCCGCCTTCGCTGGTAAGCACGTGATATCCGCCTGGCTCTATCAACGCAGCCTCGGCTACAATGCCGTTGTTCAAGCCGACGCCAGTAAGCTCAATCAAGTGGTCGCTTTTGTTGAACAACTCGATGTATTCTGAATTCGGTGATGGTATCTCTGCATCCGGATCGGCCATGATTTCATTGATGATGAGATCTCCGAAAACGGGCGCTGATCCGCGTAAAAGTGTTTGCTGCAAAACAAATCCGTTTCCATTGCCGGAGCAGTCTTCTATGCCGCTAATCTCAAGCTGGTACGACTGTCCAATTTCATAGTCATTGCCAAAGTACAATGCTAGCTCTGTGCCGCTGTTCAAAAGGGCTGTACCGAGCAATCCGAGGTCTGGACTAACATTGATGGTGAGGATGGTGAGGTCGCTGTTTAAGGCTTCATTGAACACTAAGACGACGCTCTGCATGTCGGGGTAGTAGAAGCCAAGGGGCTGTGGGGCAACCAAATCCGGACTATCGCTAAAAATGCTGTTCTCTTCGCCTGGCGTTCCGCCAAGAAACGACTGCGAGGCACTCCAGTTCGAGAAACCTGAACATCCTGCGAAGGGATTGATGCGCTCCAAGGTGATTCCGCCTTGTGCAAATTGCGACGATCCATACCAATCATCGGTGTACGAAACGATGTCTACAACAATACCCTCGGCTGTTGTAAGCGTCAAACTATCCGCAGTGTTCGATAATGCAGTAAAACTCGGAATACCGATGACGTTGTTAAACGATTCAAACAAAGCCAAATCTGCTTCGTCGCACAGTATCACGTACCCATCGGTAGGCAAGTTATAGTTGGGAAGAGTCTTCGCCGTGGTGGTATTGATAAATTGCCATCCACCTAAGTTAATGGGTATAGAAGTGGTATTGTACAGCTCCACAAATTCTGATTCTGGCAATCCCACAACTGGCGTAGGGTCGGCCAGTATTTCGTTTATCACGATGTCGCCTTGCGCGGCGGATGACCCAGCGATGTATGTAAATGGAAGTGTCACTTGGCTGATAAGGTTGCCCGCTAAATCGGCTACGCCACCAATGGTGATCTGCTGCTCGATGTTGGGCGGAAAACCAGCCGTGAAGTTTAAGGTGTACAAGCTACCAGACCCGAAAATACTGTTCGGATTTCCAATGCTAGCGACATTGTAGTTCGTCACAATATCTGCTCCGACAACGGTTTCTGAATACGATACTTGCAGTGTGTTTCCATCGATAACAACGAGTGAAGTAACTTCTGGAGCCGTGTTATCTACTACTGGTGTTCCATAATATACGTCGTCGAAATAGCAATTGTCTGCGTTCGATGCGGTGTAGGTGCTCACCATCCCTAAAAACTGTCCTGTTGAATAGGTATCATCAAAGCCATTTCCTTCTGTCACAAAAGCGGTACCGCCTGAATAATCAACGGCTAAACTCCAGTTGCCGATGGCATCGCGTGTAACTTTCACGCGGATTTCGAAAGAGCCAGCAATGCCCGCCTCAGCGGCACTTAAAATCAATGTAGGTGCATCACCGGTGTTGTCGTCGCGAAACAGGCGGACAGCATCGTTTGACCCTGCTTCACCCAAGTGCAAAAAGTAACCATTTGCTCCAATGCTTTGCACGCCGCTAAAGGTAAGGTCAGCAATTTGCGAGCTGAGGTAGTACCGACTGTTGTTGTTGGCAGAGCCGGCAAAACTTTGTTTTAACCAAACTTGCCACTCTTTGCCACCCAAATCACCATCCACCAAAGGTGTCGATAGGTAAGCCTGTCCGGCAACCACATCATTTGTCTGCACTTGTCCGCTGGCATTCACCACATACAAGGCATCTGTCCCACTCCACGTAGGATTATTTGTGAAATCGGCATCCGAAAAATCGTCGTTTACTTGCGCATCCGCGACCAGCGATAACGAAAAAAAGAAAAGTAGTAGCAGTGTGTGTTTTATCCCGTGCATGGCTTCCTGAAAGGTGGCTAAATATAATACTTTTGCGTTGCTCAAAGATTAACATTCAAAGGTTTGCAGCAATGAAAAATTCGATTAAAGTAGCGGTGGTAGGTGCCACTGGGATGGTGGGAAGAACGATGTTGAAGGTACTTGAGGAGCGTAACTTCCC
>JANRAA010000188.1 GCA_030728235.1 Flavobacteriales bacterium | reverse complement strand
ACCCCAAAGCATAATAGGTGGGTATCTGTATCAATGCTACCGCAAAAGAGTTGAATGCTTTTGTAGCTACCAAACGTTCCTTAGTAACACCGTAATTGATAAAGAATGGATTTAAGACAGCACCCGTAGCGCCTGCAACTGTGCTTAAAGCGGCGACAAAAAATCCGAGAATCGGGAATGCTCGCAAGTGCATGGAGAACGACTGCTCTTTTTTGCCAAGTTTAAATTGGAAGAGCGTTGATATCAGAAACAAACCTAGAAGAAGCTGCACCCAATCGAGATTCAGTCCTTTCAGCAGCCATCCGCCGACCAAGGCGCCTAACAGCGCACCTGGCAAGTAAGCAAAAACAACAGGCCATGCAATGTGCTGCCAGAAAAGGAAAATACGGGCCGGGCGGCCGATAAAATTCCCAATATTGATGATGGGAGCCACAGCATTAGCTGGAGCAAAAAAAGACACAAAAGGCACAAGTAACATAGCGCCACCACCACCTGAAATGGTTGAAAAACCAAATGCGATGAGGCCACCAAGAAACAGCAAGAAATACTCCAAACCTAGGCTTTGAAAACCGAGTCCAAAGATTCGAAACCTTTAAACTCCCAGACATTCTGATCTGGATCTGTGATCATGAAAACACGCTGTTCACCAGGATCGCCAGGCATCAAAGTTTCTGGACCGAAAGAAAACGGAACACCTGCCTCTTGAAGCTTGCCCGAGAGTTTGTTCCAAACCGCCATCTCGAGGATAATCCCAAAGTGACGCAAAGGATATCCCAAACTTGGGTGAAAATGTTCGGATGCTGGACGCAAAGAATTGCCGACCTCTTGAATGGTTATTTGATGTCCAAACAAATTAACATCTAGCCAGCCCGGGCCTGTTCTGCCAAGATCTGCTTTTAAAACGCCAATAAAAAACCTACGCATAGATTCGAGGTTATTGGTTGGCAGTGCGATATGAAAAAGTGCATTCATAGAAACACGATTATTTGCACCTTTTACGCGGTGCTGATTTGAAGGTTCACTTTCGAGATGTAGAAGTTCGCTCAAATCGGATTTGATCGGCAAATCTGAACACAACTGTTATCAACTACACCTTGTCAATGATGCCCATGTGCTGCATCAACCACGTAGCATTCATGGTTTTGCACACCCCTGGCTGCAGCTTATAATCGAAGCTCAAATCGTCATCTTTGATGTAAGAAGCAAAGTGATTGTTCGTCACCCCATCGACCGCGGACTCTAATTCACACAGCGATGTATCGTGCGTTGCGACCAGCGTCAAGACGTGATGTTTCGCTAACTTTTTGACAAACGCCTTCGAGCCAGCTTCTTTGTCTTTGGAGTTGGTACCCTTCAAAATCTCATCGAGCAGAACCAACGTATTCGGAGCCTTTTTGACCTCTTCGAGCAAATGCACCAACCGCTCCAATTCAGCGAAAAAATACGACTTACCCGTTTGAAGCGAGTCGCGCGTGCGCATAGAAGAAAACAGTCTGACATCACCAATAACAGCAGACACAGCTACCACAGGCGCTCCTATTTTCGCGAGCAGGATGTTTACACCAACCATGCGGAGATAAGTGCTTTTTCCAGCCATGTTGGCGCCTGTAAGAATTATCACAGGTGCGTTTTTGGAAAGTGTAAAGTCATTTCGCACCTGATTCTTAGAAAGCATCAAAGGATGTCCGCCCGCTTCAATCATCACCTCCACCCCATCACTCAGCCCCGCCCAAGCTGTTTCATCTCGGAAATTAGCGCGGAAGCATGCGATAGACATCAAACCTTCTACTTCCGACAACGCTTCGAACCACTGCTCAGCCTCATTTCTAAACTTTCTTCTCCAAACCGAAGCACGGTAAGCGTTTCTCAAATCTGCCAAGTAGAGCGCGTTGGTGACAATTGCAGCGAATACATTGTTTCTTTGATCCGTGTCGGAAGAAATCTTCGCCAACGTTTTCATGGCCACCACCCCATTTTTAAGCGCGTTGAAAGCACTACAACTTGCCAATGTTGCATCATCCGCGCTGCATGCGCGATGAAAAAGAAGAGAAAACGAATTGAGCATTTCAACCTGCTTGCCCAAAGCGGTAGCCACGCGGTTAATGCGAGAAAGAAACACACCCGTAATTGTAAGAGGGACAAGCCAATAAAGCAACAGCAAACGCGAGCTGACCACATCAGCAATTGACAGTCCCGCGCCCAACAAGCCATAAATAGGAGCTATTTTCAGCAACCATCCCACATTTGGAATGGCGTCAGGTTCAGCTAGCCATTCTTTGAATTTCGTTAGATCGCTTTCATTCGCTTCTTGCAAAAGCGAAGCCGCTTGAAGGTTCAATCTCCAGGCATGATTCTTCGACATTTCCTCCACCGTCATATTCCGAAGGATCAACAGATCACGATTTCCACTCGCCGTCAGCATTTCATTTGCTAGCCATCGTTTTCCAAGCACATCGTGCGATCTATTGACCACTCCAAAAAGCGATTGGGCGCCAAAAACATCCAAGTCGTGTACCCATGCGTGGGCCTCCAAAGGAGCCTCAACTTTCCAATCTATCTGTTGGCCTTTCAACGCACCAAGTTCATTTTTAATACACACTTCGAGCGCTTTGGCTTGTTGAAGGTTATTCTCTACCTCTCCTGCTTTTCTGACAAAAAACAAAAAAGCAACGATTGATGCGGCCGCGCAATACAACCAGTAGACATGGTTCGAAATGGCGAAATACACACATGTTGAGAACGCGAGAAACAACAGCACTCTAGCGATTACAATGTTTCTGCGCAACAATTTTAGTCGCATCAGTTCCTCACCGTTGCGACCCAAGTACTCCGAATAAAGCAACTCCATCTCCATGGCAGCCAAGGTAATCAAAGTGCGATTAACCCACCATTCACATTTTTTGACATATTCATGTTGCAACAACATATGTATATACATATATTTGCCTTGTGAAAATAGAAGAAGCCATAAAGCAGTCGCACTTTAAGAATGAGTATCAGAAGTTGGTAATCAACCTGTTGCACACGGTAAGCATTCTTAATGTAAATCAGCAGCGTTTTTTTAGACCATACGATTTAACCGGTCAGCAGTACAACATCTTGCGCATTCTACGAGGTCAGAAAGGAAACCCCATTGGCGTTTACGACTTGGTGGATAGGATGTTAGACAAGACATCGAACACGAGCCGACTGGTTGAAAAGCTGCGTCAGAAAGGCTTGTGTGACAGGAAGATATGCGAGAACAATCGCCGCCAAGCGGAGGTTACCATTACAGAGAAAGGTTTGGAGCTATTGAAACAACTTGATCCTGCGATCAATTCATTCGAGCAGGAGATGCTTGGCGTTTCAGAAGCTGAAGCGAGGCAGATGAATGCGCTGTTGGAGAAAGTAAGAATAGGATTTAATCAACACGAAATACAAATAAGTAAATAACACAGACATGAAAAAAGTTTTTTTAACCATGATGACAGCTTTTGCTGTACTTTCTATGACTGCAGCCGATGGCGGTCCTGAGCGCTTGCAAGTGAACACCGCAAAGACCTCAGTAAATTGGGTAGGTAAAAAAGTTACTGGCAGCCACCAAGGTGTATTGAGCTTGCAATCGGGTGTAATTTCTTTGATTGACGGTAAAATTGATGCTGCGACGGTAGTTATCGACATGACTTCAATAAAATGTACAGACGAAGGCATGGATGCTGAAACAAAGGGGAAATTGGTTGGACATTTGAGTTCACCAGATTTCTTCAACGTAGCTGAGCATAACACAGCGCAGTTTGTAATGACCTCTTTCAAATCTCAAAAAGGTGAGAACGGAGCGAATTACCTCGTATCTGGAAAATTGACTATCAAAGGAATTGCACAAGAAATCAGTTTCCCAGCGAAAGTGACCATTAAAGACGGCTCGGTAGTAGCTGAGGCAGATTTCACAATTGACCGCACCAAGTGGGACATCCGTTACGGGTCAGGTAGCTTTTTCGACGGCTTGGGCGACAAAGTGATTTACGACGACATGAACATCAGCTTCAAATTGGTTGCTGAGGCCTAATCTTCATTGAAGATAGACTTCAACAACAATTGTTGTTTCGAAATAGAAAGCCACCCCGAAGGA
>JANRAA010000187.1 GCA_030728235.1 Flavobacteriales bacterium | reverse complement strand
GTGTAGCGCTCATCGTCGGGATGGATGCAGATGGCCGAGTCGCCAAGAATTGTTTCAGGGCGTGTAGTAGCGATGGTCAGGAACTGGTCAGAACCAACGATTTGGTAGCGGACATGGTAGAGTTTGCTTTGAACCTCTTTGTATATTACCTCTTCATCAGAAAGCGCAGTTTTCGCTTGCGGATCCCAGTTGATCATCCGCACCCCGCGATAGATACGTCCTTTCTCATAAAGATCGATGAAGCAATCGATCACACTTTCATAGTACTTTTCGTCCATGGTAAAGCGTGTGCGATCCCAATCGCAGCTTGCGCCTAACTTTTTAAGTTGTTCGAGGATGATACCGCCATGTTTATGCGTCCATTCCCACGCGTGTTCCATGAAACCCTCGCGAGAGAGATCTGATTTCTTGATCCCTTCATCGCGCAATTTACGCACCACTTTTGCTTCAGTCGCGATAGGATTTCGCCTATATGCTGGAAGAAAGCATGCGTTGAAGCCTTGCATCCGTGCTTTACGCACGAGGACATCTTGAATTGTATTGTTAAGCATGTGCCCCATATGCAGCACTCCCGTCACGTTTGGTGGGGGGATGACGACCGTATATGGAGTGCGACTATCAGGTGTAGATTTAAAATAGCCCTGTTTCATCCAGTAGCTGTACCATTTATCTTCTATGGCCGCCGGATCGTATTTACTTGGTATTTCCATGCTTAAAAGCGGGTATTTGTGTCTTACGGCTTACACGCCGGATAATAAGTCGCAAAGGTCGGAAATCTCGCTTAAAGTCTAAGTGGATTTTCGGCTTTAACTCTCAATCATCGAAAGAAAGGTTTTTTCTGGTTGGTGAGCTGATTGAAGAGGTGTAAAAGATTTGATCAGGTGGTTGATCTTGTTGAAGCTACCTTAATCTGGGATGTCCCTGTTCTTTCTTGTCACTTTGTCTTGACACAAAGGTTGGAGAGGGGTTTGATCAGGTGGTTGAGCTGTTTGAAGCTACCTTAATCTGGGATGTCCTTGTTCTTTCTTGTTACTTTTTCTTGACAAAAAGTAACCAAAAGTCAAGGCTGAATAATCCTCCCTCGAACTTTTGATCAACGAAATCGACCTCCACCCAAACTCGCTACGCTCAGACAGTGGGTTGCGGTTTCGATTCCTTATGATTAAAGTTCTACGGGTCGGACTATTAGGCCGGAAGACTTTGTTTTGAATGGTTCTTTATTAACGCTTCGTGTTGTTTGAAGTGGTTTTAACCTGGGATGTTTCAAGTTCTTCTTGGTACTTTTTCTTGATAAAAGGTAGAAGGTGGCTTCGAGTGTGCCTCAGCCACATTATGCGAGTGCCTCAGCCACCTTATTCGAGAACCTCAGCCACCTTATTAGAGTGCCGCAGCCACCTTATTAGAGAACCTCGGCTTCGAGAACCTCAGCCGTCGGGGTTTCGATAAAACAAGTTTCCGCTTTCATTCTCATTCTCGCTCCTTTACTCTGCTTACTTTCGATATAAGCAAATGTGACAATCACATAATCTGCAATCCGGCCTTCGCTTTATCTCTACAAAAACGCCCAAAAACGCGCATCTACAAAGTTCTCGCTGGCATCCGTAAAGTGCCTATTGACAAGCTTTTTCAGAGAGCTTACCTTTGCAGTGCACGGTGTTGACGGCGCGGGGGAGGGAGGGCCCGCAGGGCGCAAACCCGCTTCGAATGACCCTGACCCGTCCTAAAATAAGTTTACAGATTATTGACTTGGTACTTCCATGGCTTTACAGGGTTGATGTATGTAATGCACCTGGTGGTCAAAGTAGGACTTTTAGCCCGAGGGCTTTGTTTTGAAGCTGTTCATTGTAATTGGTTTGGTTGCTTCGGAGTTAGCTTAGCCTGGGATGTGCCTATTTCTTCTTGATACTTTGTTTTGAGACAAAGTTTAGAGGTGGCTTCGAGAACCTCAGCCACCTTTTGCGAGTACCTCAGCCAACTTATTCGAGTGCCTCGGCCACTTTATGCGAGTACCTCAGCCACCTTATCTGAGTGCCTCAGCCAACACACTTCGTTGGGTTGGATTATTAGGCCGTGGGGCCTACATTTGAATGTCAAATGCGTTTGTGGGGGAGTATCATTTAAAGACTAGCTAGCTTTTTGGACATGCGATTGCGACCTGAAATGTTGAACGATATGACTTTTGACGGCTCGAATGAATGGATTAACATTAAAATAAACACCTATCTTACTGATTTAGTGGGCATTGAATGATAAAGGCTGTTAATCATTTGTTAATCGGCGAACAAAAAAAAATATTTGGCGTTAGATTTGCCATGTACAGAACGAAAATACATATACCATGAAAAAAGTACTTTATACCCTATTGTTTATTGCAGGCCTTGGCTTTTCAGCTTCAGCGCAAAATGCAACTTCAGGAGCGATGATCACTCTTGACAAAGAAGTTCACGATTACGGAACCATTCCACAAGGAGCTGACGGTAGCTGTGAATTCAAAGTTACAAATACTGGTACAGAAGCGTTAACCATTACAAGCTGTAAAGGTTCATGCGGCTGCACAGTTCCTAAATGTGATAAGGCTCCAGTAAATCCAGGTGCATCATCAACCATTTCGGTAAAGTATGACACCAAGCGTGTTGGTCCAATCAACAAGTCTGTTACAATTTCATCTAACGCTACGAATGAGCCTACTAAGGTTATTCGCATCAAAGGAAAAGTAGAAGCAGGTGAAGCAACAGGAGCTCCTGTAAAGGAAACTCCAGGTGGAGCGCCAGTAAACAACTAAGAAAATATGCTGAAAAGCATTGCAGCTTTGCTGCTCATATTGAACTCCGCAACTGTCTATGGACAGTTTGCGGAGTTTTCTTTGGATAAAAAAGTCCATAAATTCGACCACGTTGAAGCTGGTGAGCAGCTGGAGTGCACCTTTGAAATAACCAACACTGGCGATATTCCGTTGATTCTTACTTCCTACGATGTAGCCTGCGCTTGTACCAAGGCCGAATATTCAAAAGAGCCCATTGCGCCTGGTGCATCCACCATCGTTACTGTATCATTCGACACTACAGGAAAAATTGGTTGGCAATACCGATCGGTTACACTCATGGCCAACACGAAAAAACCCATCGAACTCGAGATACGGGTGAAGGTTGTGGGTTAACGGACAATGGTAATGTTACCGGTTTTCACAATCACCTCTTCAACGCAAGGATGATTGAATTTAGAGATGTAGGTATATGTACCTTCTTCTAGCACTTCTCCATTGAATTTTCCATCCCAACGGAAGCTTACATCATCAGTTTCGTAGACTTTTTGTCCCCAACGATTGAAGATTACGAGCGAAAATGAGGTTATATCCGAAATCAGATCGGCCGACAGATACAGCTTATCGTTGGTGCCGTCGTCTTGTGGACTAAAAACATTTGGGAATTTGAAGTCGATATAAGGTTCTTCACCAACTATTTCGGTTGAAATGGTCAGCGTGACATCATCACAATGATTTGAATTCAAAGTCGCAGAAATCTCATAGATGCCAGGCTCATAGTGCTTCTGAAAGTCCATGGATGTCTGTATGGTTCCTTCCGAATCTTCCCAAATGATTGAGTCAAAACCAACACCTTGCGCTGTTAGATAAACTTCTGCACCTTGGCAAACGCTTTCTTCGAGAAGGGTATAAAGTAACTCTGCTTCGATTGGATTGTAAACTGCGATTGTTGCCGAAAGCTGCAAAACAGTGTCACAAATATCATTCGACACTTCTAACCATACTTCGTGCGTGCCAGCTTGTTGAATATCGTAGTCAAACTCTTCACCGTCCGATGATTGTCCGCTAGAACCCAACCACAACAAACTACTTGCATTTGTTGCCTCAGCGCTAAATGATATTACTTGCGGCAAAACACAGGGGTCAAATTCATCAAAACTCAAGCTTGCCTGTGGCTCTGATATGATTGTTGGGATTGATACCGTGACGTATGATGTATCTGAACCATTGCAAGTCGATGCATCAGAGACAATCAATGCAATGGTATATTCACCCATTTGATCGTAGACATGCAGAGGATTATAATTTTCAACCTCAGATTCACCATCGCCGAAAAACCAAGTGACATCTCCATTTTCCGGCGATTGCAATTGGACAGAAACTTGTCCACATT
>JANRAA010000186.1 GCA_030728235.1 Flavobacteriales bacterium | reverse complement strand
CATATTCAACAAAGTTTCAACACTCTTCCAATTGCGTGTTGTGCAGCTTACTTTTATTTTTTTCTCTAGAAAATTGTTGTTCATTTTTGCAGTGCCGTAGCCTGTTTTAGAGAAGAAATAGACATGTTTTGAATTGAAATGGAGGAGTTCATTGGTTGGACAATTATCAACAACAGATTTTACATTTTCGGCGTTTGGCTCTTGTCCGAAAAAAGTAACATAAACTTGGGAGCCATTGTCCACTTGTTTTGTAAATGGATTATCCTCGAACACCTTTTGCATATCATCTTCTGAGATAGTAAGTGTAACAACATCAAATCCAGATTTTTCGAGTATTTTATTTTTAATCTCTTCGCTCAATCTCTTATTTTCTAGCTCGGAGCTAAGTACAATATTCCCGCTTTGAATGTAGGTTTGGACATTGGTTACATCCAATTCTGAAAGCCACATCCTGAGATCTGCCATTGCGATTTTCTTTTGTCCGCTTACGTTTATTCCTCGCAGCAATACAATTTGGTTGTTCATGATTTAAATGTACGATATCCGAAAGATTCGTCTACCTTCAATGTATGGATATAAGAGTAATTGGCTTCTTGTTATTGACCTTGTTCGCAGAAATTGTCGGCACTGTGGGAGGTTTTGGAAGCAGCGTTTTTTTTGTCCCCATCGCCAATTTTTATTTCGATTTCAATACCGTTTTGGGGATGACGGCTTTGTTTCACATTGGCAGCAATTTGAGTAAGATTGCTATGTTTCGAAAAGGCATGGACAAGAAGCTTTTGCTGTGGTTGGGTCTACCGTCGGTGCTTTTTGTTATTCTTGGAGGTTGGTTGAGTTCAATTTTAAACACGGAATACCTAAAGTTTGGCTTGGCGAGTTTTATTGTTTTGTTCAGCCTTTTCTTTTTGCTTTTTGAGGAGGTTCAGATAAAAGCGGGTAAAATTCAGGCAATTATTGGAGGCACCTCGTCAGGGTTTTTAGCCGGACTTGTGGGGACGGGAGGCGCTGTTCGCGGATTGACCATGGCTGCTTTCAATTTGGAGAAGTCGACATTTGTTGCCACATCTGCTGGAATCGATCTTGCGGTAGATTTAAGCAGGGGCGGAGTTTACTTTTTGAACGGCTACTTTACCAAGCAAGTCTTAATGTACGTCCCCGTGCTTCTGATTATAGGATGGGTAGGCACGTGGATAGGAAGAAAGATGCTGAAGAAAATCAGTCAGAAATCATTTAAGCGCATTTCTCTCGGCCTAATTTTAATAGTGGGTGTGGTGATGATGTACCCTTATTTCTCTCGTGCTTTTTTCTGAAGAGCATTCAATTACTGCTTCCGAATGATGTATTGAAAGCCGTTCGACTGACGCAGACACTCCACTTGGTAGTAGAGTTTTGACCTACGGCTCGCTTCGTCGGCTGGTCTTTTCCGCGCGAAGCGCAACCCGCAATACATCGCCCACGATTTGATTTTAATATGTCCGCGTATGCAAGAAGCGATGAGCGGACGAACCCACTGAAACGGCAGTGGAAACATGAGCACCGACAAGTGGTAGTCGATACCAAAACGGCTGCCACCGGCTATTTTCTCCAACTTCATTCCGTTGATATCGCTGAAATGTTCGAGAGCTTTATGAGAGAGGTGAGAATACGATATTTCATGAAAACACTCCATAAAAGCCACGTATCCAACAAATACACCGCCTGGCTTTAGAATGCGGGCCACTTCTGAAAAGGCTGCTGCTACATTCGGAATGTGTTCAAGCACGGCGTGCATGATAACGACATCAAAACTGTTGTCTTCAAAAGGAAGGTCTTCGGCACTAGCGGTAACGGTGTGAGCGCCACCTTCAAATGGCTCCACGCCAATCCATTCGCCACCAACGCTCTCTACAATGGGTTTGTTTGCGCCATATCCACACCCAATGTCGGCAACGCGTTTGTTTCTGCACACATCTTCCAAGCGAAAGAGCGTACCATTGATTAAGATCTCGCAATTCGGCGCTTGATCTTCAATTCTAAGTTTTCGAACTCCTTGTGCTGGGACGTGTTCAGTGTGCATTTTAAGCTATTGGTTTAGGCTTTGAGGGCGGAAGATAAGAATATGCTTCTAAAAGCGTTGATCATTCAGACAACATGTCGTACAAACGTCTTGTTTTTTCAATGAAATCGGAAACCGAAATCTGTCTTACAAACCGCAAATAGTTTTTTCCTTCGATTTCAATTTCAACTACGGGAATAGTGAAAACGCTATGCTGCGCTGCAATATCGGGATGAAGGGCACAATCAACCTCTACCCATTCAAAATCTGGGAATTCGGTGATGGCGACTTCGTTTAATTTTGGTTTCAAATCGCGGCATACCGAACAATTGGGTCCGCTGAAATACAAGATTCTTCCTTTTGGCATGTTAGACATTAAAGCCTCCTGAGAGGTCGTTTTTGAATTCGCGAAGATCAAAAATTTGGTAGTGTTCGTCGCTATAAACGGGTTGAATCTCAAACTCAATTTTTGAAGATCTGTTTAAGATAAGATACCCTGCTCCTTTGGCTTTTAGCGAATTTAAAAAAGCAAGAGACTGCGCTTCTTCGTCGCTTATATTCCAACCTTTTCGGTGTGCCAAATACAATTGTTGTGGATTGCCATTTCCGTTGATTACGATAAACGCATCTTTGGGAATGTGTGCATCTGCTATGCCTTCCAAGGTCATCTTATACTTCTCAGAGTCTTTGATGAATAGTTGATGTTGTTGGTTGGCAAGGCCTTCTAACATTCCAACTACGACTAGCGCGACCATCCACTTTTTGTTTAACGTGGCTACAGCAAATCCGCCGAGTAAGGCGAGAAAAGGAAGCAACGGCAGCATGTAGTAATCATGATGAATGAAAAAATGTCCGGACCGGATGATATAAAGCAGCGACAATACTACGGTTGCAATTGCAAATACGTAGTACTTTCTTTTTGCGCTAAACAATTTCCGAAGTGCTAAAACAATTCCTGTGAAGCATAGAACGAATGCGACATAGCTTTTGAATCCGCTGAAAATGAATCTGTTGAAGAATGAAAAGGGGTGCGATGCAATGGCGCGCATCCCGTCACTCAATGATTGTCCGCTATTGTACCAATAACCAAATTTTTCGGACAAATGACTGTTCCAAACGAAATACCACCACAAAGCCGGGGCGAGAGCGATGACGCCTGCAATGGCAAGGTTCCACTTACGTTGCAGAGAAATTGTTTTATCGAAAAGGGGTATAAACAGAAAAGCGCCGAGGACTGCAGCAGGTATTTTTGAGAGTACACCCAAGGCTATGAAGATAAAATACAGGGCGAGCTGCATCAGTTTTCCTTCTTTTGAGAAGCGAAGACCTGACCAAATGCCGATCATTGTTAGCGACAAGGCAAAAGTATCGGGCATCATTTTTCGACCAAAAGCGAACCAAATGGAACAGGAAATCATGAGCAGGGCGAATCGCGCTATTTTTTCGTTGAACAGCGATTTTGCAACTTGAAAGAAGGCAAGTAAACCGAAGCAAGTGACCACAGCATTGATGATTCGACCATACCAGTGGCTGTAACCAAACACCGACGCAACGAGGTAATAGAGGTAGTTCATCAGTGGGAATTCCATTCCGATGATTCCGCTGCCTCCTTGGTTGTCGTCGACTTTGGGATGTAAAAGATCTGGGCCTTGCTCAACAAAGTTTCGTGAAACCATGAGTCCCGTTACTTGTCGCCAGTTGTGTTCAATTTCCAACGGAGGATTTGTAATGCCTATGAGTTGAATGAGAAACACCAGAGAAACGACGAACACCGCGAAGTATCGATTACTAAATACGTTCATCAGACATTTTTTTCTCCTGGCTTTTTCAAAATCTCGTCGGTGAAATGTCCGCGGCGCTGCTCTTTCGAAAACTTATCTGCATTGTACACCTGCGAATTCCCTTTTGGAATAGACAAAGATGTCCATTCTTTCCCTAAAATCATTTTGCCGAGAAACACCATTTGTCCGACATGGTAAGGGTAATGCGACAACTGCCGATTTACCGCTTCCATCACCGTATGTCCTTGATTTCGAATGTAAATGATTCTCTCCAAGTCGTCGTTTGTGATTTCAGCGAGTGCTTTTTCCAAACAATCCCATCCTTCATTCCACATGAGAGTGA
>JANRAA010000185.1 GCA_030728235.1 Flavobacteriales bacterium | reverse complement strand
CTATGTTTACGAAACCGATTTGAGAAATCAGAATTTAGACGGATTGGGTGCATATCGAGAGAGAAGCATCGCTATTCCAGTGGGTGTTGGCGTGCAGTTTTATATGACCGATCGCTTTCGCGGACGTTTAGGTACGAGCTATCATTTCACAATGACCGACCTTGTAGACAACCTGTCATCAAGCAGCACAGGTGTGCGTAAAGGCGATTCAAAAAACGATCGCTTCTTGTTCTCATCGTTTACCTTGAATTATGATCTCAACCCAATGCGCAGCCGTCAACCGGGCATTCCTGGTGAATTTTTCGACGAAAACGGAAACCTACTTGTCGGTCTTGAAGACACCGACATGGATGGCGTTCCTGACTATGCTGACCGTTGCTGGGGCACTCCAGAAGGCGTCGCTGTAGACGAGAAAGGTTGTCCGATAGATACCGATGGCGATGGATTTGCCGACTACATGGACGACGAACCAAACTCACCTCATACCTATGTAGATGGAAACGGTGTGGCCATGGCCGACGAAGACATTTATGATCACCACATGATGTGGCAAGATTCAATTCCATGGATTGGAGAGTCGCGCATGTTTGAAGAATATGCGCAGTTGAATTCTGACATGTCGAGAGCTGCTGAGGCAGAATACCGTGTTCGGATTTTGCGCGAAGGAGAAGGATTGACTCAAGAACAGATCAACCAACTCTTAGCTATCGACGATATTCAAGCAGTTGAAGAAAACGGCGAAAAAGTATTTGTGACCGGAACGTATGACCAACTTCCTGATGCGATCAAGAAGAAAATCGAATTGCAACAAGATGGAATTGAAGCATCTGTAGTATTGGGATCAGACAAAGACGGCTTCGCCCTCGTGATCGGAACCAACGAGATGGAAGACGAAATCACAGAGCAAGTTTTGGCTGAGCGCGCATTGATGGAAAACGAAACCGACAACACCGTAAAATACCGTGTTCAGATTGGAGCCTTCCGCTATGCGCTATCAGAGAACATCTTTAAAGACGTTCCAGATGTATTGAACATCCTTGGTTCTGACGGATTAACACGATATGTAACCCGTCCGTACACCACCGTGAACGACGCAGCACTTCGCAAAATCAACCTATTGCTTGAAGGATTTGAAGGAGCTTTCATCACTGCCTACCGCGGTGGAGAGCGCATCACCATTGAAGAAGCAAAATCAGGCGTAGTAACTGAGAACCCTGAAGTGGTAGCAGATGTCGAAAACAAAGAAGCCATTGACACATCGAAGATTTCATACAAAGTTTTGATAGCAAGTTTCGAAGGACAAGTTCCAGTAGACATTATGTATCAGCTTTTGGAATTTGGCAACGCAGTTCCTCACCGCGAGGCGAATGGCAGTACAAATGTGTATAGCAAGCCTGTGAAGAGTTTGTTAGAAGCTGAATCGGTACTAACACTTATGCATGAATACGGATTCTCAGAAGCCAACATCGTTGGAGACTTCAACGGAAGCACCGTTTCATTGGCAGAGATTCAGACCATGGTGAATCAAGCGACGCCTCAAGTAACACTGACAGAATAATGATCTTTGGCGATCTGACGGGCAAGTTTTTGTCCGTCAATTGCCGCTGATACAATACCCCCTGCGTAACCTGCGCCTTCACCACACGGGTAAAGACCAAATACATCAGGGTGCATCAACGAAACGACATCCCGCGGGATGCGGACAGGTGAAGAAGTGCGACTCTCAGGAGCTACTACAATGGCCTCTTTGATCAGAAAACCCTTCATCTTTCGTCCGAATTCTTGAAAAGCGGCAGCCAAAGACTTCGCTATAAACTCAGGAAGGACATCGTGAAGGTTGACAGAAACAACACCTGGCATATACGAACACCCGGGCAAGTCAGTGCTTTTAACACCTCGAATAAAATCTACAAGGCGTTGCGCCGGAGCTGCTTGGGTACCCCCCGCCGCTTCGCAGCAACGCTTTTCTACTGAAGCTTGAAAATGCATAGCAGCTAAAGGACCAGTAAAGCCAGCTCGTTCCAAGTCTTCTTTTTCCACCGTCACCACCATTCCAGAATTCGCAAAAGGATTGTTTCTTTTAGATGGCGACCAACCATTGGTTACAACCTCGCCTGGCGCCGTGGCACATGGAGCGATGATACCACCCGGACACATACAGAAAGAATAAACGCCGCGTTCATCGACTTGGCAGACAAGGCTGTATGACGCCGGCGGTAAAAACTCACCTCGTTCATCGCGGTGATATTGAATCTTATCAATCAATGCTTGCGGATGTTCAACACGCACGCCCAGCGCAAACGTCTTCGCTTCAATCGCCCACCCCTTTGCCTCGAAAAGTTCGAAAACATCTCGTGCCGAATGACCAGAGGCCAAAATCAACTGCTTGACCTTAAACTGCCTATCTCCTGCTATTACGCCTGTCAGCTTGCCATCAGTTGCAACGATATCTGTTACCCGTGTATCGAAAAGTACTTTACCACCTGATTGGATGATCGTGTTTCGCATATCCTCAATAATGCCAGGAAGCTTGTTGGTTCCAATGTGAGGATGCGCATTCACTAGGATGTCATCATCCGCGCCGTGTGCGACGAGAACATGTAAAACCTCATTGATATCTCCCCGTTTTGTTGATCGCGTGTACAGTTTTCCATCTGAGTACGTGCCTGCTCCACCCTCACCAAAACAGTAGTTCGAATCGACATCTACCACATGTTCACGAGTGATAAGAGCCAAGTCGCGCCGGCGGTTTCTGACATCCTTACCCCGCTCAAAGACCACCGGTTTTAGTCCCAGCCGAATCAACTGCAAAGCAGCGAACAATCCTGCAGGACCCGACCCAATGATGTGCACTTCTGGAGCATCGCTAACATCCGGGTAATCGATGTGATATTCAGGCAATACCACCTCTTCATCGATCATGAAAACGATCACCTCCAACTGATAAAACACATCGCGACGCGCGTCAATTGACCTTTTCCGAATCGCCACATGGCGGATGTTGGAAGTTGCCACATGCAATTCACGCGCAGCAGCTTTCAGGAGCACATTTTGGTCGAATGCCTCTTCAGGACGTAGACGTAGACGGGTAGTTTGTGGCATCTTTTAGAAATCCGCACAAAGATAGCTATCCAATCGACAAAGAAAACCCCGCTTTTGGTGAATGAAAAATTAGAAGAAGCACAAGACTAATCAGTAGATTTGCGGAAATTTCAGTGCATCCATGGCGACTTTAGAAAAACCCGTATTGCAGTTCAACACTACCGGTGTTGACAACGAAACACTGTTGGAACTATACAAGAGCATTTTGCTGCCTCGATTGATTGAAGAAAAGATGCTCAGTCAGTTGCGTCAGGGAAAAATCTCCAAGTGGTTCAGCGGAATGGGACAAGAAGCCATATCTGTAGGCGTTGTTGCAGGGATGAACGACGACGAGTTCATACTTCCGATGCACCGCAACCTCGGAATTTTCACCTCGCGGAAGCTACCATTGAAGCGCTTGTTTGCCCAGTTTCAAGGAAAAGAAGAAGGGTTTACCAAAGGGCGTGACCGATCGTTTCACTTCGGCACCATGGAGTACAACGTCGTAGGAATGATTTCTCACCTTGGTCCACAGCTCGGCATTGCCGACGGTATCGCACTTGCTAACAAAATCGGCAAAGAGAAGAAAGCCACCATCGTATTTACAGGAGATGGCGGTGCCAGTGAAGGCGATTTTCATGAAGCACTCAACGTTGCCGCTGTATGGGATTTACCTGTTATCATTGCCATTGAAAACAACGCTTGGGGACTATCGACCCCGTCTCGCGATCAATTCCGCTGTGCCCGATTTATCGACAAAGCCATCGGATATGGCATACCACAAGAAGACGCCATTCAAGTAGATGGAAACAATATTTTGGATGTTTACAAAGCAGTAAAAAAGGCTGCTGAAAGCATTCGTGAAAATCCACGTCCGATTATCATGGAGTTCATGACATTCAGAATGCGCGGACACGAAGAAGCATCAGGAACGAAATACTATCCAGAAGGATTGATAGAGTCGTGGGAAGACAAAGACCCAGTAGACAACTACGAAGCGTTCTTGCTTAGCACCGGCGTCATCACTGCTGAATATGCCGAAAAAGTACGCGCTGAGATAAAAGAGCACATCAACGCCGAATTGAAAGAAGCGTTGGCCTTGCCTGCAATTGAAGTATCTACCG
>JANRAA010000184.1:15159-22700 GCA_030728235.1 Flavobacteriales bacterium | reverse complement strand
AAAATGACATTGGAGGTGAAGTATTTCTTTGCCTCCTACGTCACCTAACAATTCCAACTCTATACTCTTTAAGGTTGATTTGCCAGATAGGAAGCTCGACATGTCGTAAAAGTCGGAATCGACATGAACTGCAGTGCGCGCATTCCATGATGCACGGTTTATTTCGAGGTAGTTTGATGGCGTCTTCATCGATGTTTCAATATTTTGTGGACCAAGCGAACTTGGCAGAGACTATATCTTCTTTTGATTTTAAAACGAATTTCTTAAAGGCTTCTGCCGCTGGAGAATGTTTCTTCTTTTTTAACCATACTAACTGCCAGCTCGAGATCAAAGGAAATCCTTTCATCGGGATTACTTGCAACTCTTCTAATGAAAGTTCGTTTTTCAATCCAATTATCGGAAGGATGGAAAACCCCAATCCGCTCAAAACAGCTTGCTTAACTGCTTCGTTGGATTTCAATTCGATGTTTTTTCGAAAAATGACGTTGCGCTCTAAAAAGTACTTTTCCATCAAATACCTTGTCCCAGATCCATGTTCCCGAAATACAAGTGGAATTTCGGTGAGTTCGAAGTTGGTGCGTTTTGCTATCGCCTCCTTGGATCCTATAAGATGAAGGTGATTCGGAAGCAAGGGGATGACCTCCAATTCGGGTTGATCAGGTAATATAGACATCACAGCAAAATCAACTTTGTTGTTCCGCAAATCCTCAACTACTGTTGAACGATTCGTTACATCCAACGCGAGTTCGATGCCTGGATTGAGATGCATAAATGGCGAAAGAAAATAGGGGATGATGTACTTCCCAGTCGATACACTCGAGATTCTCAATCTGCCAGTCAACTGTCCTTTGTGAGCTAGTGTCTTGTAGTTAATGGCATAAACTTCATTCAATATGCGCTCTGCCATTTCCGCAATTTCTTGTCCGAAATCGGTAATGTACAGTTGCCTTCCAATAACCTCAGTAAGCGGAATTTCGAACTGATTTTGCAAGTTCTTCAGTTGAATCGACACGGCGGGCTGAGTCAAATGCATCTCTTCTGCAGCTCGGGTAATGCTCCTTGTTTTGGCTACTTTGAGAAATACCTGGAGCTGATGCAATGTGTAGTTCATAAAATATATTAATGGAATACATATCAAATATAAATAAAAATATATGAAAAGAGCGCTCTAGCTTTGCCGAAATAAATTTCACACCTATGACGAAAATTACGGTAGCCAAAGGCGATGGCATCGGTCCGGAAATCATGGACGCCGCTCTAAGAATAATTCAAGCGGCTGGAGCTAAAATTGAAGTTGAAGAGATTGAGGTAGGAGAGAAGGTATACCTTTCTGGCAATTCAGCGGGCATCTCTAAAGAATCTTGGGATGTTATTCGCAGAAATAAGATTTTCCTTAAAGCACCAATCACAACTCCGCAAGGTGGTGGATACAAAAGTTTGAATGTTACGACTCGTAAGTTCTTAGGCTTGTATTCAAATGTTCGTCCATGTTTAAGTTTGCATCCTTTCGTTCAAACGAAACACCCGATAATGGATGTGGTGATTGTTCGTGAGAATGAAGAAGATCTATATGCTGGAATCGAACACCAACAAACCGACGAGGTAGTGCAATGCTTAAAGCTTATCTCTCGTCCAGGTTGTGAAAAAATCGTTCGTTATGCTTTCGAATACGCTAAGCAATACGATAGAAAGAAAGTGACTTGTTTCACCAAAGACAACATTATGAAGCAAACAGATGGTTTGTTTCACAAGGTGTTTGATGAAATAGCTGCTGAGTATCCAGAAATTGAAAATGAGCATTGGATCATCGATATCGGTGCTGCGAAACTTGCTGATACACCTGAGGCGTTCGATGTTATCGTGATGCCAAACTTATACGGTGATGTTTTGTCGGATGTCGCTGCTCAGATCGCAGGTTCTGTTGGTCTTGCCGGCTCAGCCAACATTGGAGAGGAGTGTGCAATGTTCGAAGCAATTCATGGCTCGGCTCCTCGTCGTGCCGGACAAAACATGGCCAATCCTTCAGGGTTGTTGCAAGGTGCTATAATGATGTTAAATCACATCGGACAAGGTGAAGTGGCAGAGAAGGTTCAGAACGCTTGGTTAAAGACGATTGAAGCTGGAATACATACCTACGACATCTACACCGATGGTGTTTCTACTCAAAAAGTCGGAACGAAAGAATTTGCAGACGCAGTAATCGCAAATCTAGGTCAGAAGCCGAATGTGCTGAAGTCTGTGAAATACAACCAATCGGCCATTAGCATTCCGAAGTATCAAAGAAAAGCCCCTGCCAAGAAAGAATTGGTTGGTGTGGATGTTTTTGTTCACTGGCCAGGGTCAAATCCAGACGAACTGGCGGCGAAACTCAATGGCATGGTCGTGCCTGGAGTTGAACTCACGATGATCACCAACAGGGGAATCAAGGTTTGGCCAGAAGGTTTTTCTGAAACCTTTTGCACCGACCATTGGAGATGCCGTTTCAAACCAAATGAGCAAAAAGTATTAGAGAAAGAGGCGATAATTCGTCTACTATCAAATGCGCTGTCGAATCAAATCGATGCAGTGAAAACTGAGAATTTGTACACGTTTGAAGGCAAAGACGCTTATTCACTCGGACAGGGTCAATAGAAGGAATTATGAAAATAGAGATCATCAAAGGAGCATATTCTTCAGCCGATGCTGCAGAACTTCTCATCCGCATTGTTGATGCGAAAATCAAATTCCATGAAGGGAAAATCAACGCTTCGGATAACGAAGAAGACATAAAAATGCGTGAGAATCGAATCAGAAAGCTGCAACAAGATCTGCACGAAGTAAGGCAGTATCTGACAAATGCCAATGGTCGAATCCATCTTCATAGTGATTTAAATATCGACGGATGAGTGAAGAACATAAAGTCAAACTGATAGATGGTCAGTTCACACCTGAAGAGGCTACCCGAGTTCTTCTGACCTTGCTAAACGACAAAATAAACCATCACACCGTTGAGGTTTTGAGTTTCAAAGAACGGCATGGTACAGAAGAAACGCACTCTCGGAAGAGAATTGAAGAACTAAGTGCTTCAATAGAAGAGATAAAAATCTTATTGAATGAAGCGAAGAAGACATCAAAAAGCTTAATGATCAAATCTGAAATTAAGATTTGTTTCCTTGATTAAGTGGTTAGAAGGCATGCCAAACGTGGTGTGCCTTCTTTTTTTATTTCGCCTTAACCGGCGGATGGTCATGTGTTGCGACGTCGTGGCTATCGTTTTAACAAATTGACGTAATTTTGCGCCCTCTTTTTAGAGAAGATAAAGCCAGTGAAATTCTTTGCTGGTTTAATTAGACCCTCGGTTATTCTGAGGTCAACGTCAAAAAAGCGCATGAAAAAGTACCTCAACCTGTTCGACCTCCAACAGAAAGTAGACTATAAAAATGAAATCCTGTCGGGGCTTACAGTTGCAATGGCGCTGGTGCCAGAAGCGGTGGCTTTCGCCTTTATTGCTGGACTATCTCCCTTAACAGGTCTGTACGCGGCATTTATGATGGGATTGGTGACAGCTATCCTCGGTGGTCGACCTGGAATGATATCAGGAGCCACGGGAGCTGTGGCCGTTGTTCTAGTTGCTTTGGCAAAATCTCATGGAGTAGAATACATTTTTGCAACGGTTATTTTAGCTGGTACTCTTCAGGTATTAGCAGGTGTTTTGCGGTTGGGTAAGTTCATGCGTTTGGTGCCTCATCCTGTTATCTTCGGATTTGTGAATGGCCTAGCTGTTATCATTTTCATGTCGCAGTTGGATCAATTCAAAAACAATGACGGCTCTTGGATGACTGGCACGCCGCTTTTGATTCTGCTTGGCTTGGTTGTGTTAACGATGCTGATCATTTGGCTTATGCCGAAACTAACGAAGGTAGTTCCAGCGGCACTGACAGCCATTCTGGTGATTTTTGGTTTGGTGACAATGTTCAATATCGACACAAAAACGGTCGGTGATATAGCATCGATCAGCGGTGGGTTTCCTCCTTTTCATATTCCGATAGTACCATTCAATTTTGAAACATTATCGATTGTTTTCCCATTTGCCGCAATTGTTGCTGGGGTCGGTTTGATTGAAAGCTTGTTGACTTTGAACATAATCGATGAGATAACAGAAACGCGAGGTCGTGGAAACAAAGAAGCGGTGGCACAAGGAACAGCAAACATACTTTCAGGTCTGTTTTCAGGAATGGGTGGCTGCGCTATGATTGGTCAGAGTCTAATCAATATCTCTTCTGGTGCAAGGGCAAGATTATCGGGTATTGTAGCGGCCGTTATGTTGCTCGTTTTCATCATGTTCGGGTCTTCATTAATTGAGAAATTACCAATCGCTGCCCTCACGGGGCTGATGATCATGGTGTCGATAGGTACTTTTGAATGGGCCAGTTTGAAGACGTTCAATAAGATGCCGAAGTCTGATATTTTTGTGATGGTTGTAGTAACCTTAGTTACCGTTTTCCTTCATAATCTAGCCTTGGCTGTTATCGTTGGAGTGATAATAGCGGCGCTGGTTTTCGCATGGGACAACGCCAAACGCATCCGAGCAAGAAAGTTTGTGGATGATAATGGAGTCAAGCATTACGAGATATACGGACCACTTTTCTTTGGATCTACGCAAATGTTCAATGAGAAATTCGATGTTCAAAATGACCCCCAAGAGGTAATCATCGATTTCGCTGAAAGCCGCGTGGTCGACATGTCTGCCATTGAAGCACTTAACAAACTTACTGAACGATATCAGAAGCTGGGCAAGACTGTGCATCTAAAGCACCTCAGTCCCGATTGTTTGCTTTTGCTATCAAACGCGGATGCGATAATTGATGTCAACGTTCTTGAAGACCCAACTTACAAAGTAGCAGTTGATAAAGTGTAGATCTATTCTTTGATAAAAGGGCGAACCGCATTTCCTGCCCGAACAACGTAGTTTCCACTTGCAAGATTTGAGATATCGATCTTAACAGTGTTAGAGTTTACTGCGTGTTCACTCACTGTAACGCCTTTGATATCCACGATCGCGATCGTTCTACATCCAACCGGTAGGTTGCCGATATTCAAGAAATCACTACTTGGATTTGGGTACACTTCAAGTTGAATTTTTGTCAATTCAGACACAAAATCAGGATTCTCGGTTGTGAAGTTCCAAGTTTCGCTCCAATCACCGAAAGCGCCGTCATACCCTGCTCTCACGTGCCAATAATACGTTGTTGTAGGGTTCAAGTTCGATAATGAATAAGTTGAATTGGTTGAAGTGAATGCTTGGTTATTATCTGTAAATGAATTGTTTAGAGCCAGTTCAATTTCATAGTTTGTCGCTCCAAGGGCATTTGACCAATCGAGAGTCACATTGCTGAAATTGATGTTGATGGCATTGTTGACCGGAAGTGTAAGAGAAAAATTTTCGAGGCTGTTGGTAGTGAAGCTCCAGGGTGCAGTAAAAACGCCCCAATTGACACCATCGCCAGCTCTTACTCTCCAGTAGTAGGTGGTGTTGGGCGTCAATCCTGACAATGATTTATTTGAGGTAGGGGAGGTTAAGATTTCTGGATTTGGGAAATTGACATCCACATCCAACTCTATTTCATAAGAGGTCGCGAGAAAGGCATCGTCCCAATTTAAAGACATCGATGCATAGTTTTGATTCGGTGCTCCGTTGGCAGGAGAATTGAGGTTGAAGCCGTTCAATTGGGACTGACCAACGCCAAGATATCTTGCGACAGCGATGTCGTTGCCTGCATAACCAACTGCAATGATTTTGTCGTCTGATTGTATGGTCATGTGCAGGCATTCATTGAGCGCATTGGACCCAAAAGTGGTAGTTACTTTTCCACCAGTCCCGAAGCTAGCATCGAGTGTTCCAGTGCTAGAGGCGCGCACAACAGCGAAAGTTTTTGAGTTGGTAGAACCAGATGAACCAGCAAGAACAACGTTTCCATTGCTGTCTTTCATCATGCCGTAGGCAATATCGGCAAGTGAGCTACCGAAATCTGCAGCTATGCTCCATGAGTTACTAGATCCATTGGCACCGATTCCAAAAGCGGTCATCTCATACTGGAGTGTAGAAATATAGCCACCACCGGCTACGCGTATCGAGTTGTCTGATTCGAGCGTCATTGCAAAACCACGGTCATGACCATTGAACCCCCCGTTGAAAACAGCAACTCCATCGCCAGAAAAAGTATCATCCATTGTGCCGTCGCTATTTACACGGCAGGCCCAGTAATCTGAGTCCCATGACAGCCCGGGGAAGTCGCGCCATCCCACAGCTGATATTCTTCCATTAGGTTGAACCACAAGGTCTTCTACAGAAAAGAAGTATTGATAGTCGAGGTTTCCTACGTCGAGTAGACGGACACCATTTCCTTCAAAAGAAGCATCGAGAGAGCCGTCTGGGAGGAAACGTGCAATAACAGGTTTTGCAATAGAAGAGCTGGCAATTGCGTTTCCACCAACGATGATATTGCCGGTAAGTGCGTGTATTTTCAGCGTATGAATTTCATCATTCAGTTCATTACTGAAGTCGATAAGGCTAATACCGTTGACGCCAAAATCAGGATCGAGCACACCATCGGTATCATACCTTACCAGCGCTGCTTCTTTGTTGCTGCCGTTATCGGAATAACCACCAAGAACGATCATTCCATCAGGTTGAACACCCATTGATAGAGGGATGTCGTCGCTACCAAGTTGCAAATCCGTCGTCACGATTCCATTTAACCCAAAAGTTTCATCGATAGATCCATCTTCATTGTATCGAATACAAACGAAATCATTTGCTGTTATTGGGCTGTTGAAGCTAGCAGCGATAAGAATTTTACCGTCAGTTTGCAAGGCAACCGCGGTAGCTTTAGACTGACCGTTTGGTATAGTTGTAATCACTTTACCAGCGTTACCGAAGAGCGGATCGAGGGCACCGGGTTGCTGGGCGAAGATGGAGATGGAGAATATGAGGAGGGAGATGGTTGTGAGGTGCTTCATGGTTGGATGTTTCGGGGGTAAAGATATGTGAAGCTCACAGATTTACTTATCCGTAATTGTGTAAAGATTGATTTCTAAGAAAACGGATAAAGTGATTTTTTGGGTCGTTTTTATTCTTTCAATTGTTCACAGAAAAAGTTATCCGCAATTGTATAAAACGACTTTTATACAATTGCGGATAACCGAAAAAATAAATCTAATAAATTGTTAATAAGCTAGTTACATGCCGTTCCAAACGCCCCCAAAAACCCCAGTAAATCAGCCCCATTTACCACTCCATCTCCATTTAAATCTCCTGCACAAGTCGAACCTATCTCAAAAGTGCAAGTTCCGTTATCTAAAACAGCAAAACTCTGATAGTTCGTTGCTTCTATATAAGTACAACCTTCGATGTATAAGCAACTGCCGTCATTCAATGTCGGTAATGAACTGTAATTGCTCGCCAGTGGATCGTTACAACCAGCATATATGCAACTGCCGTCGTCAAAGGTGGCATGCGTATCGAAGTTAACGGCGAAACTAGAGGTGCAACCTTGGATGCA
>JANRAA010000184.1:0-15149 GCA_030728235.1 Flavobacteriales bacterium | reverse complement strand
GTATTTGATGATAACGTAGCCGTCGCCATCGTTTACACCAGCGTTGGAATATGCATTCTCAAGATTGCCTAAGTAGGAGGATCCGCCACCACCTGAGCCATTTTGTCCTGCTCCGCCGCCAAACCAGCCACCGCCGCCGCCTGCTTGTCCAAAACCACCACTAAAAGCTGTTCCGTTGCCATTTGAAAGACCAGTTCCTCCAGAAGTCTGGGTGCCTCCGGTACCAACTTGTCCAGCTGGGCCGTTTCCATCTCCACCTATCAATCCGCCACCAGCGCCACCTTGAAACACACTGCCATTGAATCGGCCGCCGCCGCCACCACCGGCAACAACAATGCGGTTTTGCTGCGCATTACCTCCTTGACGGATATCGGAAGCACCGCCACCAACGCTTTGAAAACCTCCTCCTCCTCCGTTGTATGAGTATGCTCGCCTTCCGACGTTGATGTAAAAGAAATGATCGGTCACATCCATTTCTCCATAAACATACCCTCCCAATCCGCCATTAGCGAATGGGTCAGATAGGGTCGCTCCAAGATCTTGACCACCTGACGCGCCATACAGTTCGACAACAATTCTGTCGACATTTTGCGGGAGTACAAAGGTTTGCTCTTGGGCTAATGCGGTGAATGTATGAACCACTTCTGATATTTCTGGAACGATACAGTTATTGCAGGCATCCAAAATTGCAAGTCCACCGCAATCACCATTGCAATCAAGGTACAAGCAGTTTCCATCATCGCAATTCGCAGATGGGTTGAAATTGCAAGCTTCTGGATCTGTGCATCCGAGCGGACTGTATTGTGCATTGAGTGTATTCGAAACTCCAGAGTCTGACGTAACGACCACAGTAGCGTTCCCGCTACCGGGGGGAATTGTTGCCGAAATTTGAGTCGATGAGTTTGAAGTGATCGGTACCTGTACTCCACCGATTGTCAATGCCGACTCACACAAGTTACTTCCTGTGATTATAAGCTCTTGTCCACCGAGGCAGTCAAAAGTGGTCAAACTCAATGCGGTAATTACCGGTGCTAAATAGTTCAAGGGTAGAATATTTGAACTTCCAGACGGGGTCACGATTGTTAAATTAGCACTACCTGTTCCTGGTGTTGTAGCACAATGGATTGCCGAAGCTGTGTTATTCAGAACAATTGCTTCTTCAGTGCCAATGAAAACTTGTGCGTCACATAAATTGCTGCCCAAAATATCCAAAACGAAACTTCCATCGCAAGCAATCGAACTTGTACTGACTGCTGATATAAGTGGAGCAGTATAAGTTATGTTTGTTTGAAAACTGCCGCTTGAAGTGATGATTTCGACATTGGCAATTCCGCTCCCGGGAAGGCTTATAAAGGATACAACAGTTGGGCTATTAAAAGTCGGAATTAAGAGATTTCCATTGAACAAAACCGCTGCATCACAAAGGTTTGATCCTGCTATAGAAATTACAACGCCTCCTGCACAATTTATGCTTAGCGGGGCTATGCCGCTAAAAACTGGAGGGTTGTAAGATATAGGGAATGTAGCTATCCCTGCCAATGTCGTGATTTTCAAATCAGCGCTTCCAGCTCCGGGAGGTGTAACACATTGAAGATGTGTGTTGCTAAATGATGTGAAGGTCAGGATTTCTCCGAGGATGTCGATAGATACAATACCACAAAGGTCGATACCAATAACATCTATTATCTGACCTCCTGAGCAGTTGAAATTAGCTAGTGAAATAGACGTGATTTGTGGATTTGTCCCGTATGAGCAGCTTCCATCGTTGTTTATTGCTGTAGGGTCGAAATTGCAAGCATTCTCATCGGTGCAACCTGATGGGGTGCATACGTTAAAGGCACTCTGACAAATTCCATCCCAAGTTGTTTGCACGCAATAAGGGTCATTTAATATAACTGAAGATGCACAATTCTGATTTACCGCTATATACCCTGGTGGTTGGATGCATGTTTGAATTGCAGGTCCAGCTGCTCCTTGCGATAATGCAGGTATATACCACTGAGGATAGCTACAAGTATTGTTTTCATTCGTAGCTAGTGGGTTAAAGTTACAAGCTGTAACGTCGGTGCAACCATAAGTTTGTCCATTGACAATTTGAATCGAAAGTGCCAATGATGCAAACATCAAGGCTTGAAAGAATTTGTGTGAAGCAGACATATTGTGTTAGTTTGGTTATCGAGTAAGAACCCCCGCTTTTGCATAAGGAGCGCAGCTGAAACAAAACTAAGTCAAGTCAATGGGCTGTGAAATGTAACTTTGGTTGACGAATGTCTGATTTTCATCGCGCTGCAGCGCGGATGTTTATGATCTCGAAATTGGGGCTCTTTATCGTGCTGATAACCCTAATTATTTAGAGACAAGAGTTCGATCAATCGCTGATTGAATAGTTCTACACCGTGTTGATTCAAATGATGTGCGTCATAAAAATGCAGACTGTCATTCAATGTCATGATCTCATTGAAGTTGTAATAATCTCCAAGATCTCGCATCTGACTGTTGAATAGTGTCATATCGCCTAATGCTTCATACTCGCTGGTTGTAACAGGAGCGAATACCAAAACGAAATCACAATTTCTCGCTCTCAATGCTGAAAGGATCTCTTTGAACTTTTCAAACTGATCATCTTTGAAAGCAGATGTTTTCAGTATTGATGAGGTAGGTTGGTAGTGTCTTAGTTCTGTTTGAACAAAACCACCCGGAATATATGTGTCTCTTCCGTGAATGGAATCTTCATGATTGTTTTTCTTAAGCAACTGATCCGCGACAGAGTATACAAGGGTGTTGTAGACTTTGATGTGGTTTATTTCCATTGCCATTTTTAAAGATAAGAGGTCGTTTTGATCGTTTGAGACAAGATCATTTGCAGATTCTACACCATCCATGGCAAAAGTCTCGGGGTATACTTCATAGATAACAAGTTTTGGATTGAGGGCATCCAAATATCTTTCAAGTAATACTTCAGTTTGTCGGGGTGTTTGCGAGCTAGAACCTAGATTAAAAACCTGTATCGAGTCATTTTCGAAGAGTCTATTATCAAATCCGCGGTACGCGTGTGAAGAACCAAGAAATAGTATATCCAGGTCTTTTTTATCTTTCACTTCATTCAATCGAGATAACAAATGTCCGGCTCCACCTCTTTTGTAATTCAAATTTGGTTTCAGGGGCTGGGGCATCAAATTCCCCCAAATCAGCAGCAGAATTGTATATCCCGCGGCAGCGAATACACTGAACTTGAAGACTGAACCTAGGAACTCTTTCATATCAGAATTGAAAATAGATAAACGGTGTCTCCTCCGTTTGCATGAACATGCCGATTACAAAAATTATCACAGCGTACATTGACCATCGTGCTCCGCGTTTCCAGTTCAATCCTAGTTTGGCAATTGCGAATTGATCATCTCGTCCAAGCCATTCAACGAATAAGAATACGGTTACAAGAAGAAGAATTATATACGAGGCTGAAGATCCTTGGAAAGCAGGTTTTGAAAAAAGAGATAGAGTAAAAATCCCGGATACATAGTCAATCGCTTGCTTTAAACTTTCGGAACGGAAGAAGATCCATGCGAAAACTGTTAAACTGAATGTGGTTAGAATCTGACCCAACTCTACAAATGAGGGTAGCACTCTGTTTTTTGCTATGGTTTCGAGGTTGGTTCTATTGCGGTTCGAAAGCAATAGAGGTAGGAAATATAGGGCGTTTAGAAACCCCCATGCAACGAATGTCCAATTTGCACCATGCCAAAAGCCACTTACTAGAAAAATGACAAAGGTGTTCCTTATTTTGGTCCATATTGATCCTTGACTCCCGCCGAGCGGAATGTATAAATAGTCTCTAAACCATGTGGATAGAGAAATATGCCAACGTCGCCAGAATTCAGCAATGTCTCTCGAGAAATAGGGATAAGCGAAGTTTCGCATCAAATCGAAGCCGAAAAGTCTGGAAGTCCCAATTGCGATATCGGAATAGCCAGAGAAATCACCGTAAATCTGGAATGTGAAAAAAAGCGCACCGAGCAGCAGGGTGCTTCCAGAGGCTGAATCTGAATTGCTGAAGATGATATTGGCGTATTCCGCGCAGTTATCTGCAATGACTACTTTTTTAAATAGACCCCACAGTATTTGTCTCAAGCCATCAACCGCCAAGGTATAATCAAATTTTCTTTTCGAATAGAATTGTGGTAGAAGGTGGGTAGCGCGTTCTATCGGTCCAGCTACCAATTGAGGGAAGAAGCTAACAAAGGCGGCGAATGCAAGAAAGTCCTTTGTGGGTTCAAGCTTTTTCCTGTAGACATCGATTGAATAGCTCAGGGTTTGAAAAGTATAGAAGCTGATGCCAACAGGTAAGATGATGTTAAGCGTGTAGGGTTTTATATCGGACCCAAAGAAAGAGAATGCTTCCACGAAGTTATCGACGAAGAAATTATAGTATTTGAAGAAACCGAGAAAGCCTAAGTTTACTGATATGCTTATCCAAAGTAGTATCTTTCGTTTCCTCGCCGATGGCGATTCCATTTGTCTGCCCACCCAAAAATCTACCAGAGTACTGAAAAGAATAAGTGCTAAGAATCGCCAGTCCCACCATCCGTAGAAAACATAGCTTGCAATAACAATAAGTATGTTTTGCGATTTCAGGTTTTTTTGAAGCGCAAACCAGTAGAGAAAAAAAACAATCGGTAGGAATACAGCAAAATCAATGGAGTTGAAGAGCATTTTGAAAGGGTTTCCTTGAGTTCTTTAGTTTCAGTAGCGGCGGCTAGTATGATTGTTGGAGTAAAGAACAGGAATTTTTTGAAGTGGAGGAGGTGTTGTGAACTCTAAATCATGAAAGTTCAAGATTATCCGTAATTGTATAAAACATATTTTATAAAATAACGGATAATCTTTTAGGGATGATTTTCTGTGAACAACTTTACGTTATCCGCAATTGTATAATCGGTTTTTTATACAATTACGGATAAAATAAAATACGATTTAAGTCGCTGATAATCAAGGTAAAAACGCCTGCTCCCGCGCAGTCCCAAATCCTCCCGAATCCTAAACTCAACCACCCTCGTTGTCATATCAAACAGCATTTCGTGGTCGTGTGGATACCGCTCCAATACTTTGGCCTTATTGAAAAGAATTATGTTTCAAACTCGATTAGCGCAAATGGAGCAGGGTAAAAGCAGATACCTCTCCAACAACCGGAACCCTGAATCAAACTACCGTTCAAGTTGATTGAATGGTCGCAGAAATCTTCTCTATGGCATCAAAACTAAAATGTCTTCTCAATTGAATCAATAAATCATGACCATCCGAGTTGCTTCTGTAAAATCTGTATCAAAAGCGTCGTTGCTCATCACCATCCACTGCGCCGAAATTTATCTGAATAAATATGGTCAGTTCTCGATAAACTTGGTCTTCCTCTTTAAATTCAAGTAATCGATAAAATAAAGGAATCGAATAGAGAAACTCGTCAGCTGAGGTTGGTCCAAGGTGTAATTGAAATTGTCGACGAAGGTGCTCGGGATCTCATTCTCATTGCTTTGAATGGCATGCTTCCATACAACCCTGATTTCACTTCCAGGAGAGAATACCCATGTGTAAACCATGTCGATGTTAAACGCATTAAACGATCTGTCTTGGGTGGTGAAACTCTCATAACTTCCCAAACTCAAGCCGTTTTGTAACCAATTGTCTACTTCGGTAGTCAATTCACCGTCGTCGTCAAGATTGTAAAATCGTTTGTAACTAACAGTGCTCCAATAATGTCGAAGCCTAAACGATAACCCCATGCGATTGGTGAAGATGTAATTGGCTGTAAAAACGTTTGTGTGCGAAATCACGTCGCGCTCGCCAAAAATAATATTCCCATTGTCTGCTGTAGAAGCATATCCAAATTGATTGAAGGCGTTTTGCTTGCTGTAAACGTAGATCAACATAAGGTGATCGCTGATTCTCCAGCGCGGACTAACCCTCCAGTTCCAATTCTGCCATTGGTCTTTATCAAATCGGGTATACCATGCTCCAATATCCAATGCCAAGGGTTTTCTATAATCTGTTGATATCCATCCTCCGAAATACCTCTTGGTTGGGATCTTAAAAAACCTGCCATCTCGGCGAGGTTCAAAAAAGTCGTTGCGACTTACAGGGTCAAAATCAAAAACAAGGGAGTATGTGGTGAATTTACGGGTGTTTATTCCAGCCTCACCCGCAATGTTTAATCCGATGAACTTACTAGGTTGATGTAAACTGCTCCGATTGAAACTCAACTCGCTCCACATATTGTTAAATCTGCCGAAGGGCTTGAAGATCCTGTAGCCTATTGTAGCATTCGCATTGGCAACATTACTGATGGTTTGAAAGCCCAAATCGTTGGGGTCGAAGTACTTGGTCGTTAAGCTATGTCCTGCCGAATAAGTTAGGTTCCCGCTAATCTTAGAAATGGCGATGTTTTGCCTGAAACCGTGATCGGTTGCTGTGTTTCCGGTATTGAATTTTTGAGAAAACGCTCCTGTTCCTGTAAATGATATGGTATTGTTTCGTGAACGTATGTCAAACGCAGTTCCTGTCACATTGGCGTCGTAATCACTCCCGTTGCGCAAGACGTTTGTATTAATAAGAGATATGAAGGAGTTATTTCCTAAATTCTGGTCGGCGACCAGGATGTTGTAGTTGGTCAAACTGGTAAACTGTTCTTCACGTTGATTGCCGTCAATGTCTTTTATAGTAGCGTTAACGGGTGCTGTCACGGCATTCAATAATCCAATTCCTAAGCCGTTTCTATTTCTACCTGAAATCTTTGTAGCATTCAATAACTGGGCAGTGCCATCAAGATTCGAAATGTACTCTCCTGAACTCAAATTGTTCGATATCTCGGATGTGTTCCGAACGGCGCCAATCCTCCGAGTGTAGAAAAGATCTCCTTTGCTAAATAATTCTGTCCCTTCTTTGAAAAACTGCCGCTGCTCTTCGAAAAAGACTTCAAATGGAGTAAGGTTGAGGACGTTGTTGTCGCTCTGAACTTGTCCGAAATCTGGAATCAATGTAACATCTAGGGTGAAAGCTTCATTGATTCCATATTTTACATCCATCCCCGCATTGTAGCTGAACTGGGTGGGCGAGTCGCCGTTATTCGCATTTATGAGTTTGTCGGCATATGTGGAGATATACGGACTAAAAAACAGTCGGATAGGGGGCTCTATGTTGTGAATGTTTGTCAACTTCCCACTCTGATTGACCGTCCCGGCGATTGCCGGATTGACTTCGTGCCAATAACTAATCTCCCTAAATCTTCTAATATTGCGGTTGAAATTGATGTCCCAAATTTGTTCACTTGCATCAGGAAAACGCAAGGCGCTGTAAGGAATCTTGAATTCAGCAACCCATCCTAAAGAGGTGATCTTGGTGTTGCACTGCCATACCGCATTCCAATTGGCATCTTCCCCAAATGCGGATATCTGTGCGTCGTATTGCACGGCGTCTGGAGTAACTGAAAAATAGAACGCGTTAATTCCATCTTGGAAACAGGATATCCAAAATCCGAAGGTGTCAGCGTTGTCGAGGTTGTCTCGGTTTGTTAGCTGATGCAAAATCGAATCCGGCGCGGTGTCGAACATCATAGCGCCTATGTATATGGCATCATCGTCATAAATTATCCTCACTTCAGTGGGATGCGAGGGATTGACTCCAGGTGTAGGCTTGTTTTGAATAAAACCATCTGCTACCTCAGCACTTTGCCATAAGGCCTCATCTAAAACACCATCTACCACAACCGATTGATTCGCCCTGCTTGCGCGGATTTGTCGTGGGCCACTAGCAAAAGTAAATTCTGGTAAAAAGATCAGAACGACTAGAAAGATGATTTGATGTATAAATGATGTCATTTTCTTCCAGAAGCACAATTGTTAAACTCGAATTGAAAGGCTTAACTTCGTCGCCTCAAAGGTAATCTTATGTTGCGATTTTTTGCTTTCCTTTCAACAACTGCACTTTTTTCTTCTTTGCTGTTTTCTTGCAGTGATGTGAAACCTGCTCTGGTGAACAACGACTCAAAAAGTTTGAGTGTCATGTTTTATAATGTTGAAAATCTGTTCGATACTTCAGATGACCCAGCAATAAATGATGATGAATTCACTCCTGGAAGTGAGAAAGCATGGACAAAAGAACGCTACAATCAAAAGTTGGTGAATATCGGTAAGGTGATTCGTGCATGTGATACGTTCATGCCCGATGTAATTGGACTTTGTGAAATCGAGAACCTCCAAGTTCTGAAAGACCTCGTGGCTAGTGAAAACTTTAAAGGCACCAACTACAGCATCTTACATGCAGATAGTCCAGACGATCGTGGAATTGATGTGGCTATCCTCTACAATCCTTCACGTGTGAAGCTGGAGGTTGTTGAATTGATAAAATCGACTTTACCGTCAGGAGATAGACCGAATACCAGGCTTGTGATGCACGCCGCGGGCGAAGTAGGCGGACAACCATTGCATGTTTACGTGAACCATTGGCCATCCCGCAGCGGTGGACAAATGGAATCTGAGCCGAACAGACTAACAGTAGCAAATAATGTGAAGAATTCAGTTGAATCTGTTTTAATGTTAGATCGAAATGCTCAAATCCTACTGATGGGCGACTTCAACGATTACCCGAATGATAAAAGCGTAAGAGATGTTTTGATGGCTAAGAACGCGAATGAGGGCATGCTCACAAACTTAATGTGGATGATGTCGAAAAACGGAGAAGGGTCTTATAGCTACAAGGGTGAGTGGGGATGCTTGGATCAATTCATGGTTTCGAAAGCTTTAACAGACGGACAAGGTGTGGATGTCGTTCAAAACAGTGTCAAGATTATCAAACACGATTGGATGATGTATACCAATGATAAGGGGGTTACAACACCAAATCGGACATATGGAGGAAACAATTATTACGGCGGCTACAGTGATCACCTGCCAATATTCTTGAAACTTCAAATTCCTTAATCTTCCATCTTTAGCAATACTTCTGCTTCTTTTAACTCTTGCTCGATTGTTGCCACAGCATCGGGGTAATCAACTGGATACTTGCTCAATACGTCTCGAACAGCGGTTGAAACAAGTGCGCGCATATTGTCTTTGTCATCGGCAGGAATGACGTACCAGGGTGCATGTTCACAAGCGGTTTCATTGATCATCTCTTCGTACGCAGACATATACTCCTTCCAATGCTGACGCTCCTTTATATCCGTGATATTGAATTTCCAATTCTTCTCGGGTGTTGTCATGCGGTCAACCAAGCGTTTCTTTTGTTCGTCTTTGGATACGTTCAAAAAGAACTTAATAATTATGGTTCCACTTTCAGTGAGGTGCTTTTCAAAGGCGCGAATGGCTGCAAAACGATTTTTCCAGAAATCTTTAGGTAAGGTTATCTTCCCATCTTTTGACGAAACACCCGGGTTGTGCTGAGCAAGTATAAATTCAGGATGAACTCTGGTTACAAGCACTTCTTCATAGTGGCTGCGGTTGAAAACTCCAATATACCCCTTCTGTGGTAAAGCTTTCTGAACCCGCCATAAAAAGTCATGATTGACCTCCTCAGGAGTAGGTCTTTTAAAACTGGTCACAACAATACCTTGCGGATTTACACCCGTTAACAGTCTGCGTAGGGTGCCATCTTTTCCTGCAGCATCCATCGCTTGAAGCACAATTAAAACCGACCTTTCTCCTGAAGCGAAAAGTCGCTCTTGATAACCGTCGAGCCATTTAGCATTTTCAGCAATAATAACATCAGCTTCTTTGGATTTCATTTTGTCTTTTGGTTCCGGTGAGTTTTCAGCTTGAACAAACTTTTTGGATCCGTCAAAACGGTGGGAAGAGGGTTGATTCATAGGAGGTCTATTGATTTGTAAAGAACTACAATTTTTGTCATTTCTTACTTATCCGCAATTGTATACAAGAGTTTTTTACACAATTGCGGATAAGTTATTCAAAATTGAATTTGGTCGAAATTTCCCATCTCCACCTACAAACCCTAATTTTACCCCCCAATACCCCAATCATGTCTAATTCCCCCTTCATCCTCTCGGTGTTTTCCCATTTCCATTGGTGGTTCATCCCCGCAGCACTGGTCGTAATCGTGCTTATTCATGACCTTTTCATTACAAGGAAACATACCATTCTGAGAAACTTCCCAGTTGTCGGACATTTCAGATACCTCCTTGAAAAAGTTGGCCCAGAATTGCGTCAGTACATCGTTGCAAACAATCGCGAGGAACTGCCTTTCAATAGATCAGAACGAACGTGGATATACGCAACGTCCAAAAGAGAAAATAACTACGAGGGATTCGGGTCGGACCAAGATCAAACAGCTACGAATTATCTGTTCATCAAACCGGCGATGTTCCCAAAGGTTCTTCCTGAAAATCATGTCAATCTCTCTGACCACTTTTTTGTCCCTTGTGCTAAGGTAATTGGATCCCACCGCGCTCGACCTTTTCGCCCTCGCTCTGTTATCAATATTTCAGCCATGAGCTATGGGTCGCTCTCCGCAGCGGCAGTGAGCGCTCTCAACATTGGCGCGAAAAGAAGCGGTAGCTACCAAAATACAGGAGAAGGTGGTTTGTCGCCTTATCACAAACATGGGGGTGATGTGGTCTTTCAAATCGGTACGGGGTATTTTGGCGTGCGAAACCTCGATGGCTCGTTCTCACGTGAGAAACTTCTTAAACTTACTTCGGAAAATACGTTTGTCCGTGCCTTAGAACTGAAACTTTCTCAAGGGGCGAAACCTGGAAAAGGAGGTGTCCTCCCAGCTGCCAAGATTGACCATGAAATCGCTGAGATCCGCGGGGTGGAAATGGGTAAAGATGTAATCTCCCCAGCTCACCATTCGGCGTTTTCGACTGTGAGCGAAATGGTAGACTTTATTGAAGAAATGACCGAGCTAACTGGCCTCCCGGTAGGAATCAAATCGGCAGTTGGTAAGCTTGAAATGTGGCACGAATTGGCTGAAATAATGGCACGATCTGGCAAGGGGCCAGACTTCATTACAATCGATGGTGGTGAGGGTGGAACAGGAGCCGCACCGCCTTCGTTCGCACACCATGTCTCTCTGCCTTTTTTATACGCGTTCTCTGAAATTTATAAGATCTTCCAATCGTTCGGACTTGAAAAAAAGGTGGTCTTTATTGCTTCAGGAAAACTTGGTTTTCCATCGAAGGCGGCTATGGCTTTCGCCCTGGGGGCGGATGTTGTTCAGGTTGCGCGAGAAGCAATGCTCAGCATCGGTTGCATTCAGGCGCAAAAATGCCATACGAATACTTGTCCTGCGGGTGTAGCAACCCAAAACCATTGGCTCCAGCGCGGACTATTAGTCCCAGAGAAAAGTGAAAGGGCCGGTAATTACTTGACTTACTTTAGAAAGGAACTCCTCGAACTTACACATGCAGCCGGTTACGAACACCCTTGTGAATTCAATCTTTCGGATTTGAAGATGAATACAAGCGATTTTTATCAAGCCAAAGACCTAAGCGATATCTTCGGATATCAAAAAACAACAGTCAACTTCAATGGTGTAAACGAAATTGTAACTTGTCCTAACTTGGGCGCCGCCCCTAATTTGAATTGATATGAACTACATGGGTATCTATATCATCGGTATCGCAATGGCTCTGATAGGATCGCTGGTGAGCAATCGACTGAAATCGAAGTTCGAGAAGTATTCGAAATTGTCGCTGAAATCCGGACTAAGTGGAAAAGAAGTTGCCGAACAAATGCTCAATGTTTTTGGTATCCATGATGTCAAAGTGATGTCTGTAAACGGCTCGTTAACTGACCACTACAACCCAGCGAATAAAACGGTGAATCTGAGCGCGGTGGTGTACAACGAAAGAAATGCTGCTGCTGCTGCGGTGGCTGCACATGAGTGCGGACATGCGGTGCAACACGCCAAAGGATATGCATGGCTGCAAATGCGCTCTAAACTAGTGCCCATTGTTAGCGTTACATCAAGATTCTTGCAGTGGATTTTAATCGCAGGTATTTTGATGATTCAGGTTTTTCCTCAACTGCTTCTCATCGGAATTGGATTGTTTGCCCTCACTACGTTGTTCGCTTTCATTACATTACCGGTTGAATTTGATGCTTCCCGAAGGGCTTTGGCCTGGGTGAAAGAAAAACATATTGTGACCTCGGAGGAGTATGCAGCGTCTAAAGATTCGTTGAAGTGGGCGGCACTCACGTATGTTGTGTCGGCTATCGGAAGCCTTGCTACGTTATTGTATTATCTTTCGATATATTTGAATCGTCGTCGATAATTCGTAAAAAATGAAAATGAAACTTTTAATCTTTACCTTATTTACAGCTTTTCTCTGTTCTTGTGGCTCTCAGCCCGCTGCAGAAGAAACCAAAGCTCCTGAAATGGTTACCGAAGCTGAAGCAGCTCCTACTGTTGAAGAAGTAAATGATGCAATTGAAGCATCGATGCAGAAAGTAGACTCTACAGCTGCTGCTCTAGAAAACGCCTTAAACGATTTGAACTGATGAAAAAAATTACTCTCATTACGTTTTCAATCTTCCTTGCTTCTGCATCAATAGCCCAAAAAGAAGCTCCGAAAAAAGAAGATCAGAAAGAAATAAAGGTTAAAACAGAAGCCGATAAGGCCAAAACAAAAGTTGATAAGCATGTTTTTCAAGAGAATGAAAAACAAGTGAAACATATCGATGTCGATAAAAGAAAGCGTGAAATAGGCTCTTCTACCGACCTTTCAGGATCTGGTAAAACCAAGACTATAGGCGAGCAAGACAAAGGGAAAAGTTTAGAACGAGTTCGCGAAGAGGCTGAAAATGAAAAAGCTGCGCGAAAAGAACGCATGATGGAAAACTACCGCGAGAGCGTGGAAGGTGGTGAAGAGAGAGTGAAAGAAATTCTTGAAAGCAAACCAGAAGAAATAAAAACGTTGGCGCCAGAGAATCGACTCGAAGCAAATAAAATTCGAGCCAACTACCGCTTGTCTGAAATCGCGGAGCAAATTCGTGTCGCAGAAGCAAAAATCGCCAATGCAGAAGAAAAGTTGGCGAAAGACGCTGAGTCAAATGCCCCTAAAACTCAAGTCCAAAAGGAAAAAATTACTCAAGCCAAATTGGCGCTAGAGAAATTGAAAGAGGAGATGACCAACCTTAAAAGGTCTGTCTCAAACTAAGTAACCAATTAGTCTTATTTCAATATGTTAGATAATCTTCTTCAAGGCCTGAAAGGACAAGTTGGCGATTTGTTGCAAAACAATGGCGTTGGCGCAGACAAAGTCGATGATGTTGTCTCTATGTCAGGAGAATCTGTTAAAGATTCAATCATGAGCGAAGTGATGAGCGGAAACCTCGACGGGGTGCAAAATCTCTTCAAAGGTGGCTTCGATCTCAATAACCCTATGGTGAAAGATATCGTGTCTCAACTTACTGGTAAACTGTCTTCAGGCTTAAACATCAACGCCGATGCTTCTTCAGGCATTGCAGGAAAAATCGTCCCTATGATTATGGAAGTAATCAACGGAAAACTAGGAGGTAAGTTCGATGCCGAAAGTCTAACTTCTTTGATCAGCGGAGACGCCGGTGGAATGTTGGATAAAGCGAAAAACCTTTTGGGTGGATTTTTTAAGTAAGTTGCAATTGTATAATTCTTAAATATTTAAACCATGGCCTACTACAAAACAATCGATGGTAAAAAGTACGACGGTGAGTTGATAGAACTTGCTGAAAAACTGACATCTGGCGGTGGCGACGGTCGCATCTCGAAAGAAGATGCCGCTCAGTTGCTTGATGCTGTGAAAGATGGAAGCAGCTACACTGATATCGAAAAAGATACGATGTCTTACATCCGCGATAACTTCAAATGGACTGAAGCAGCTGATGAGTGGTTTCGCACTGAAATTCGCAAATGGGCAGCTTCTAAGTAAGCATTGCCCCATTGCAAAGAAAAGGCCCGGTCATTCGGGCCTTTTTCATTAATTTCGAATCGCATATTTTATTTTCAATGAGCAAAGAAAAATTCCTGGAATCGATAGCCGCTGGCTATACGCACAAACACGATAGTTTTGTACTCGGTGTAGCAAAACTCGATGGTGAACCAGTTGAAGGAGCACAAGTTAAAATACCTCTAAAAACGCTGAACCGTCATGGTTTAATAGCGGGTGCCACTGGTACAGGTAAAACAAAAACACTTCAAGTGATGGCCGAACAGCTATCTATGAAGGGTATTCCTTGCTTGCTGATGGATTTGAAAGGTGACCTGAGTGGATTGGCACAACCAGGACAAGTGAACGATCATATAACTTGGCGTCATGCCGCAATCGGTGAACCCTATGTGGCCGAAGCAATGCCGGTTGAATTGCTCTCGCTGTCGAATGAACCCGGGGTGCGCCTGCGTGCAACCGTCTCTGAATTCGGCCCAGTGCTATTCTCGAAAATTCTCGACCTCAACGACACTCAAGCTGGTGTGATGGCTGTGATTTTTAAATATTGTGACGATAAACGTCTGCCTCTCATCGACCTAAAAGATGTCAGACAGGTGATGCAATACCTCATGGATGATGGCAAAGAGGAAATATCCAAAGAATATGGCTTTGTTTCTCCAACATCTATCGGCGCAATCGCTCGGAAAATAATTGAAATTGAACAGCAGGGTGCCGATGTTTTTTTTGGCGAACGTTCGTTCGATGTGAAAGATCTCTGCAGAATGAAGGATGGGAAAGGAATGATTTCTATCCTTCGTCTTACAGATATTCAAGATCGCCCAAAATTGTTCTCGACTTTCATGCTCAGCCTGCTTGCAGAAGTCTATGCAACTTTCCCTGAAGAGGGTGATGCGGAAAAACCTAAACTCTGCATTTTTATAGATGAAGCGCACCTGGTGTTCCGTGAAGCAAGCAGCGCTCTGATGGATCAAATGGAAGCGATCATCAAACTCATTCGTTCAAAAGCTGTGGGCGTTTATTTCTGCACGCAAGACCCAACTGATGTGCCTGATGCCATTCTCGGTCAACTGGGTTTGAAGGTGCAACACGCCTTAAGAGCTTTCACTGCGAAAGACAGAAAAGCAATTTCGAAAACAGCAGAAAACTACCCAGTTTCTGATTTCTATAAGACCGATGAAGTATTGACTTCTCTGGGAATAGGAGAGGCCCTGGTTACGGC
>JANRAA010000183.1 GCA_030728235.1 Flavobacteriales bacterium | reverse complement strand
CCGACTTTGGAACTACTGATGTAACCGGTTACGAGTTCAGACTCTTGTCATCGGTATTGGGAACCGCGTCTATCGCGGCCTTTAACGATAATTCTGATTGGATTGGAGATGTTACAATGGAACGCTGGATACCTTCTGCTGCAGGAAATGGCTGGGTGAATTTCTCTTCTGGATTGACTGGATTGACGCTGGAAGACTGGAATGACAACATCGTTAGCACTGGATTTACAGGCTCTGACTATCCGTTAGCACAAACCTTTGAAAGCGGTATTTTCAACAACATGCAACGTTATGATGAAACCGTAGTTGGCGGATTGAATGCCGGTTGGACTGGCGCAACAGACATCACCAATACCATCGACCCGAACTATGGATACATGGTATTTATGCTTCCTGGAACACAGCTTATTGATGTTACAGGTGGATTGCAAATTGGTGATATCACCCAAAACTTGAGCTACAACACATCTGGAACGAATGCGAACGATGGATGGCATCTTGTTACCAACCCATACCCAAGTGATATTGATTGGGATGCAGTGGTAGCAGCTTCAACTGGTGTTTCTTCTTACTATGTGTACGATTTCGATACGAACTCACAGCTTACACGCAATGGTAACACTGGAATAGGTTCAGCTAGTCAGTACATTGCTAGCTCACAATCTTTCTTCGTGAAAGTAGACGCTTCTGGTGGATCATTGGATTGGAGTGAAGGAATCAAAACCTCTATTGGTGCTGACTTCGAAAGAAATGAAAACGTCAGCGGTTTGATCAATATTCTAGCTACTTCGGGATCTGTTTCGAACAATGCATTTATCGGATTTTACCCAGGTGCTACTACTTATTACGAAAACGAATTTGATGCATATTACAACGGCGGAAATGCTTTGGGTACAAATTCAATTGGCGTAGTAACCCTTGATCCAAACGATCAAGAATTGTCAATAAACACGCTGGGTGAACTTACAGAAGCGGTTTCAATTCCGGTTCGCTTGTTCTCTCTTATAACAACTACTGTAACTGTGGAAATCGCAGAACTTTCAGGCATTGCAGCTGGCAGCTGCGTAAGCATTGAAGACACTGAGAATGGTGTTATAGAAGCTTTGACCGAAGGTTACACATGGACCGTTGATCTTACTGAAAACACTCCTGTTGATCGCTACATTATTCATTTCTCTGCCCCTATTGCAACAGCAGTTACTCCGATGTCTTGTTACGAGGCTGACGACGCAGCTATTGCTCTTACAACTCCCGAAAACGGTGAGTGGAGTGTGGTTTGGTACGACGAAATGGACATGGTAATTGCTGAGTCGACAACAACACTCGAAAACCTTGCAATGGGCACATACACCGCGGTGTTGTCGAACAACGACTTGGTTTGTGAAGCACTATCTGTTCAGGTTATCATCGACAATGCTCAGCAGCAATCGGCAGCGGTTACTTCTGAATACAGCGCTTGCGACATTGACGACATAGGAGAAATTGCAATTGAAACAATGAATACGGAAAGCTTTAACTATGTTCTCTCTCTCGACGGTGCTGTCATCGCCGAAGGTGTTTCAACAGAAGCAAACTTGGTTCTTGAGCAACTTACCGCTGGCATGTATACACTCGATATCAGCGCGGTCTGTTTGACTGAAACACACGAGATCAATTTGTTTGATCCGAATGGCGTTCAGGTTTCAGTTACCCCTGTTACCGCAGAGTTGATAAACGGTGAGGCATCGTTTACTCTTGTTGCCAACAGCGATAACGCTTCGCAATTTACATGGGCTCAGAATGGTGTTGAAATCGGCAATGGAAGCAGTTTGAACCAAACAGTTACCGAAGCTGGTACGTATAGCTATACCGTATGGGCTTCAAATGATGTGTGTGCTGGCAGCACAGATGTTGATGTTTTGGTGTCTGAGACAGATAACGTTTCCGACATCAACGCTGCTGCAGCGACCTTCATCAACATAGAAAACGGATTTGGATTGATTCTCACAGAGAACCTCCAGAACGCAGAAGTACGTGTATTTGATGTAGCTGGAAAGCTAGTGGATCGCACTCGTGTGAACGGAACCATTGGCCGTCAGGATTTCACTTTTGAAAACCTTACCACTGGCGCTTATGTTGTCCGCTTGTCTGCAGCAGGCAACCAATTAGCTACAACTCGTTTTGTGAAGTAATAAACTCAATACCCCATATTAAAAGCCCCGCACTTGCGGGGCTTTTTTGTGTCGGCACCTTTGCAAGATTTGGCATGCATCCTTTTCGATAAATGGGTACTTTTGACACAAAGTAAAAACGCATGAAGAACATCCTTCTCGAAATAAACAACGGCATTGCTGTAGTTACCCTCAACCGTCCCGATCAATTGAATGCCCTCAACCGCGAGACAATCCTTGAATTGAGTGGTTTACTCGACGACTTGAACAACGATAAATCTGTCCGTGCACTTATTCTTACCGGAGCTGGAGAAAAAGCTTTTGTAGCTGGAGCCGACATAAAAGAATTCGCGCATTTCAATATAGAAGAAGGTCGCGCACTCAGCGCGGATGGACAAACCGAGCTGTTCAACAAGCTTGAAAACATGTCGAAACCATGCATCGCAGCCATAAACGGCTATGCCTTAGGAGGCGGTCTTGAACTTGCGATGGCATGTCACATCCGCGTTGCCAACACGAATGCAAAACTCGGATTACCAGAAGTTTCATTGGGTGTTATTCCCGGCTATGGCGGCACACAACGCCTAACTCGTTTGGTAGGAATGGGAAAAGCCTTGGAAATGATTTGCACCGCCGGAATGATAGATGCTGACGAAGCCCGCAGTTGGGGACTTGTAAACCACATCACTACACCAGAAGAGCTTATGGCGAAAGCCACCGATATAGCCACCAAAATTAGCCGACAGTCGGGCGCTGCCATCGCACAAGCGCTGCATGCCGTTCGGGCTGCATACCAAGCAAACAGTGGTGGTTTCGCAGCTGAAGTAGATGCTTTCGGTGCCTGTTTTGGAACACCCGATTTCATTGAAGGCACTTCTGCCTTTATGGAACGACGCAAGCCCGACTTCTCGACCAAGTAAATGAACATTGCACCGTGAATGAAGACTTTTGCTCTTCATTCACATTTCGCTTTTACCCCATACCTTTAGCACATGACCGTGCAGATCATCAATAAATCAAACCACCCGCTGCCTGCTTACGAAACGTTGGCAAGCGCGGGCATGGACCTAAGAGCCAACCTCACAGAGTCGGTAACACTCAAACCTTTGGAAAGAAAACTCATCCCAACAGGTTTGTATATCGCTTTGGAAGAAGGCACCGAAGCCCAAGTTCGTCCACGGAGTGGCCTGGCATACAAAAAAGGAATCACCGTGCTCAATTCACCAGGCACCATAGATGCTGATTACCGCGGTGAAATCGGTGTGTTGTTGATTAATCTTTCCGACCAGCCCGTAGTCATTGAAAACGGAGAACGTGTGGCACAGTTGGTGATAGCAAAGTACGAGCGCATTTCGTGGACTGAAACACATGAATTGAGTGAAACAACAAGAGGAGCAGGCGGATTTGGAAGCACAGGTGTCAAATAATATTACTACATGAAAATTATCGTCCCAATGGCTGGCATGGGCAAACGCATGCGGCCTCATACACTCACAGTTCCAAAACCATTGATACCTGTCGCAGGAAAGCCCATTGTGCAGCGCCTCGTTGAAGAATTGGCGGCGATTAGTCCCGAACCAATCGACGAAGTTGCCTACGTAGTCGGCCGTTTTGGAGATGCCGTAGAGCAAAACCTCATCGCCATTGCTGAAAGCCTAGGGGCAAAAGGAACCATACACTACCAAGACGAAGCCCTGGGAACGGCTCATGCTGTTTTATGCGCACGCACAGCTTTGAAAGGTAGCGTGATTGTTGCGTTTGCCGATACTCTTTTCAAAGCAAAACTCGAGCTCGATCAAAGCAAAGACGGTGTCCTTTGGGTGCAGCAACTCCCAAATCCTGAACAGTTTGGGGTGGTGAAATTGGATGGTGACGGACACATCGTAGATTTCATAGAAAAACCAAAGACATTTGTTTCTGACCTTGCCATGATTGGAATTTACTATTTCAAATCGGGGGAGACGCTCGAAAAAGAGTTGCAATTTTTAATCGATAACCAAATCATTAAAAGCGGCGAATACCAACTTCCAGATGCATTGAAAAACATGACCGAAAAAGGCA
>JANRAA010000182.1 GCA_030728235.1 Flavobacteriales bacterium | reverse complement strand
GCGTATCTGGATGTAACGCAGAACAAAATGGGCCTTGAATCAGCAACTCAAATAGCACGAAACATCAGAAAAGAGATTTTCGATGAGTTGAACTTAACAGCTTCTGCAGGTGTTTCGGTCAACAAATTTCTAGCAAAAGTGGCGTCGGATCTGAATAAACCCAATGGAATCTCTCTCATCCGTCCGGAACAGGTCGATGCGTTTTCGGCAAATTTGAAGATTGAGAAGTTCTTCGGAATCGGGGAGGTGACGGCAAAGAAAATGCACCGCATGGGCATCCACACGGGAAACGATCTGCGGAGGTTTTCCCGTGCGGCACTCACGCAAATGTTCGGAAAGGCGGGCGGGTACTTCTACAATATCTGCCGCGGCATCGACGATCGTGAGGTGAAGCCCGACCGCGTCCGCAAATCGGTAGGAGCAGAGCAAACGTTCAAAACCGATCTCGCTGATTTCGACGCGCAGTGTCTGGCACTGCATGAAATTGTTGAAGAAGTGGCGCTACGATTGAAAAGGAACGATACCAAAGGACGCACGATCACGATCAAGGTGAGGTACCAAGATTTCTCAACTTCCACGCGGTCAGTAACGCTGGAAGATTTCACAAATGATGTCGGTCGCATCGCCGAGATAACGATGAAAAGCTTTACCGATCACCCGCGGTTGTTGCCTATTCGTTTGCTTGGGGTGGCGGTGTCGAACCTCGATGTGGCGGTTAGTGAGCAGTTCGGACAGTTGACGCTAGAGTTTTAGTTTTAGTTTTTCCTCTTTTTTCTTCGCTGCGCGGATGTTGAACTACTGCCTCAATCGAAATTTGCGTGTAACGACTTAACTTTGCGCCATGAAAACGGAGCTGCTAAGCTGCACAGATGATTTAACGGGTTCCATTGATAGGGCTGCTGCCTTGATTCGTCAAGGTGAGGTGGTAGCCATTCCTACTGAAACGGTTTATGGTTTGGGCGCAGATGGCTTGAATCCGATTGCTACGGGGAAGATCTATGAGGCGAAGGGACGTCCGTCGGACAATCCTTTGATCTTGCACATCGCCGATCGTTCGCAACTCGAAATGATCGCAGAAACCAACCATCCGATGCTAGAGGCGCTCATTTCGGCTTTTTGGCCTGGTCCGCTCACGCTGGTGCTCCCGAAGAAGGAGGTGGTTCCGCCAACATCAACAGGTGGATTGGACACGGTTGCTGTTCGGATGCCGAAGCACGCAATTGCTCTAGAGATTATCCGCAAAGCAGGCGTTCCTATCGCAGCTCCGAGTGCCAACACGAGCGGAAAACCAAGTCCGACGCAAGCAAAGCATGTTGCTGAAGATCTGAGCGGACGAATCGCAGCCATTGTTGATGCTGGTCCATGCACAGTGGGTGTGGAAAGCACGGTGCTCGATTTAACCCAAGAAATACCTGTTGTTCTTCGTCCGGGTGGTGTAACTAGCGATCAAATTGAAGCTGTTATCGGTACACTTGGAAACACCAATGCAGATATTTCGAAGCACTCGCCAGGAACCCGATATCGCCATTATTGTCCGAATGCAGAGGTGGTAATCATCAACCAATCCTCCGATTTTGACACTGCCCTTTTTGAAATAAAAAAAGTAGCCTGGATAGGAGCTCATCCGCCGCGAGGCGCCAAAAAAGTTTTTGAGCTAACCACTGCAGAAGACTATGCGCGCGAAATTTTCAATGCACTTCGCATTTGCGATGCAGGTGGAATTGAAATAATAGTGGTAGAGGAAATAAGTGATGCCGGAATTGGCGCAGCCGTGATGGATCGCTTGCGCAGGGCAGCAGGGAAAATTTAGTGCAGCTTGGCCAGTTGACTTTGGACAAATTTCGCCAAATCTAAAATGTAGTTTTCAGAAAAGTCGAAGCGGATACCTGCTGTGTTGTAGATCTCTCCGATTGAACGCGTATAGCCGAGCGATAAAGCATCTTTGTACTGTTGGATGGCTGTTTCAGGATGTTCGCAGTGGTTTTTCCAAACGGCCAAAGCGCCCAGCTGAGCCATGCCGTATTCGATGTAGTAAAACGGAACTTCGAAAATGTGCAACTGACGCTGCCATCTGCTGTCTCTTCCGTCTTCAAAACCTGACCAATCAACCAAATCAACGCCGAATCGCTTTTCCAACGCATGCCAAGCAGCGGTGCGTTCATCTCTTGTATGGGTAGGGTTGGTGTACACCCAATGCTGAAAAGCATCAACCATGGCAATCCACGGGAGCATGGTAAGGATGTCTTCAAGGTGCTCAACCTTCGCCCGTTTCAAATCATCGGCGTCGGTGTAAAATACGTCCCAGTGGTCGAGGCTGATCAACTCCATGCTCATGGAGGCAAGTTCAGCCACTTCCGACGGACAGCCTTTGAAAGAGGTAAGGGGCAGAGTGTGGCATAAAATACTGTGCACAGCGTGTCCACCTTCGTGCATCATGGTCACCATATCACGAGGCGTTCCAACGGCATTCATGAAAATGAACGGCACACCCGATTCATAGAGCGGGTAGTTGTAACCTCCAGGTGCTTTTCCCGGCTTCGAGTCGAGGTCTACATATTCCAACTCCTTCATCCACTGCAAGCAGTTGCCGAAGAACGAATCTATTTTGCCGAAAAGTGAAATGCTCTTTTCAAGCAGCTCTTCACCGCCTTCAAAAGGTTTTAAAGGAGGTCTGCCGAATATGTCGCAAGCCAAATCCCACGGACGTAAAACATCCAATTTCATGGCTGCTTTGCGCTGTTTCAGGATTTCTTTGGCAATGGGAACAATGGCTTTTTCAATGCTTGAATGAAACGCTTCGCAATCGGCAGCAGTGTAGTCGAAACGACCAAGTGCAGCGAATTTGTAATCTCTGAAGTTCTCGAAGCCAGCATTCAAAGCCAGTTGATGGCGTTTAGCGACCATCTTATCGAAAAGGTCATCTAGAACGTCGCGATTCGCCAAACGAACGTCGTGAATGGCACGAAAAGTTTGTTCTCGCGCAGCCCTGTCAGGAAGTTGCAATTTGGCGCCAGCCTTTTGCATGGTGATTTCTTCACCATCGATGGTAACAGACATGCTGCCATTCACCGTGCTGTATTCTTGAGATAGCTCTTGAAGCTCAGTATTCAATTGAATGTTCGCTTCTCGAAAAAGGTTTATCTCATTTCGAATCCCTCTGAAATAGATGAAGAAAGATTTGTCTGCGGTATCATCTGCGAACTCACTGCCAACGATTTTACGATTCAGCTGATCAGTCACCACGGCCAATTTCGGTTGGATTTCGCCAACAAAGGTCATGTATGCCTGCTTCGCTTGCTCATCGGTTGTGTCAATGGTCATGCGGATATATCGCCAAGCAGAATCTTCTTCAATGGCTGCTTCAAGCTCAGATATGTCTTTTAGCCAAGAAAAGTAGGCGTCTTTTTGAGCGATTTCTCTGTCCAATAAGGCAGTAACAAATGGCTCCAAATCCGACCATCCCGAAATCACAAGAGATTCAGGAATGAACGTGCGCCTGGCTTTCGTTGGCTTAACGATCATTAGTCTTCTTTTTCTTCCGATGCTTCTTCAGCTTCAGCAGTTACTTCAGGTTCAGCAGCTTTTTTCTTGCTCGCTTTCTTAGGCTTTTCTGCCTTTTCCGGCTCTGGAAGCAATCCACTCGCTAACAATTGGTTGAACCAAGTAAATAGCTTCTTCAAGTCTGAATCGTACACACGGTCGTGGTCAAGATCAGGAAGTATTTCTGATACAAATGAACGCAAAGTTGCTGGGGTCGACTTAGAGTCTGGAGCCGCTTCGCCACCTGTTTTCGCCTTCATCAATTCAAAAACCTTGGCAAGAGGCACGTCTTCTTCCATGGTGAAGATGGCGATGTCTTCTAGGCTGCTGATTTTTGCAGTAGGACTTACCGGTTGTTTCTTATTGTCGATCAAAGATTCAACGATGATCTTACCGCCGGTAGAGCTCACGAGCTTGAACAATCCCGATTTTCCGCTAATGGTTAAAATGTTCTTAAGTTCCATGTTCATTTTTGAATGGGTGCAAAAGTACATTTTTGCGCGCGTTCAAATGACATCAAGTTGGGAAAACAGGTATAGAATGCAAGTATTGTGGACGACCTTCGTTGGTGGTGTCGATGCAAAAATGTTCTAATCCGTTGGTAATCAATATGTATGGAACTCCAAGGACGAGGTGGTAGCGCGCGGCTTGGTCAAGCACTTTTTGACTCAAAGCCACCTCAG
>JANRAA010000181.1:18826-22948 GCA_030728235.1 Flavobacteriales bacterium | reverse complement strand
GCTTCAAACATAAGGGCTAGAAACATGCCTCCGACATTGACTTTGTGTGTGCAGGTTGAAACTTTGTAGATGGTAAAATTCGGGTTGGCAGCTTTGCGGATAATCAAAACGAACCGAAAATTGAAAAACTCAACGTGTTTTCATTATCTTTTAATTCTTAACCAAATACGATATGAAACTTCTCTATACCCTCTTAACTGTATTCCTCAGCCAATCTCTTATTTCTCAAGTTTTCTGGAGTGAAACGTTTGGCACAGGATGCAACCAAGGACAACTCGCAACGGTATTTTCGAGCGCGAATGGCAGTTGGACGGTAACCAACACAGGTGCAAATGCCGGTTCAGCCAACGTCTGGTACGTAGGTGCCACAGAAAATAACACGGGCGTCGGCAACTGTAGCACCGTGTGCGGAACCAACGCAACGTTGCACCTGGGAAATGTTGATGTATCATTCATTGCCGCAGACCAAGGAGCTGCGTATTATGAAGGACTGGCAGGTTTCTGCGGACTTTTGCCATGTGGTTCTACCGACAAGCGCATTGAATCACCAGCCATCAGCTGCACAGGCAAGGAAAATATTTCGGTGTCGTTTACATACATTGAAGGTGGAAACACAATCGACAACGCGACGGTCTGGTATTATGACGGTGCTGCATGGTCGCAACTGGCTGACCCTGCGAAAACATTTAGTGGCATTTGCAGTCCGCAAGGGGTGTGGACAAACTTCACAGCCATATTGCCGGCCAGTGCCAACGACAACCCGAATGTCAAAATCGGATTCCGCTGGATAAACAACGATGACGGCGATGCCACCGACCCTTCTTTTGCCGTTGACGATATTCAGTTTTCTGGCGACGACATTGCCTCAGGCGAGTGCGTAGGCGATTTCAATGCTGATGGTGTTATCAATGCTGCTGATCTCCTACTCTTTCTCGGTAACTTCGGTTGCTCTTCCGACTGCTTCGCTGATTTAACTGGTGACGATGCAGTAAATGCTGCCGACATGCTCATCTTTCTAGGCATTTTTGGGACTGAATGTCCATAACCATAACCAACTTTAAACCCTCCTCACTACCTTTGTACCATGGAAACAGGATTACTTCACTTACATAGTTTACTTCGATGGGTTGTGCTCATCATCATGGTTCTTGCCATTGTGAAAGCATACCAAGGAAAAAAGAACGCACTGCCTTTTGATCGCATCAAAAAATTGGCGCTTTTCTCAATGATCGCATTGCACCTGCAATTGGTTATCGGACTCGCTTTGTATTTCATGCGCAGCTGGCACAAGGTATGGTCTCAGGGTGGATTCATGGGGGATACAGCTACCCGCTTTTTCACCATGGAGCACTTGATGATGATGGTTATCGCCATCGGTCTTGCTACGGCAGGATATTCAACAGCGAAGCGCATGGAAGGCGATGTGAAGAAGAACAACCGTATATTCGTATTCTACTTGATTGCTCTCATCATCATTCTCGCATCAATTCCATGGCCTTTTAGAACGGCGTTAGGAGCTCACTCGTGGATATGAAGTACATCGCCATCATAGGGATTTGTGCTGCACTCATCAGCTGCGGCGCTGCTTCTCAAAGCCAAAACGATCAGACAGAGCCAACGGCTGCTGAGATGTTCAACGTCAAATGTTCGCTCTGCCATGGCAAAGATGGCAAGCTCAACGTGGCGGGCGCACCTGATCTGACCAAGACCAAAATGACCATAGATCAACGCATTGACATCATTACGCATGGCAAAGGAACCATGCCACCACAAGGAGAAATCCTCACCGAAGCGCAAATTGTTACGCTCGCCGAATACGTGGAAACACTGAAACATTAAAATGGCGCAACTCATCGAAACCGCTAAAGCACAAGAAACTTGCGTGCTTGTCGGCATTATTACGCGTACCCAAAAGAAAGAACTACTCGACGAATACCTCGATGAACTAGAATTTCTTGCCACCACTGCCAACGCAGTTTGCATAGAGCGCTTCTCGCAGTCTCTCGATCACCCAGATGTCCGCACGTTTGTTGGAAGCGGTAAAATCGAAGAAATCAATAACTACGTTGTTGAGCACAAAGTCGACATGATCATTTTCGACGATGAACTCACTCCGACGCAGCTGCGCAACATCGAACGCGTTGTTCCCGACGTTAAAATTCTTGACCGCAACAACCTTATTCTCGATATTTTCGCATCCCGTGCACGCACGGCACACGCGAAGACACAAGTTGAGTTGGCACAATATCAATACCTGCTGCCGCGCCTGACCAACATGTGGACCCACCTTCAGAAACAAAAAGGTGGTATCGGAATGAAAGGTCCCGGGGAAAAAGAAATCGAAACCGACCGCCGTATCATACGCGATAAAATTGCCGCACTCAAAGAAGACCTCAAGGCCATCGACAAGCAGATGCAGACACAACGAGGTAACCGCGGCGCCATGGTGCGTGCAGCGCTTGTGGGATATACGAACGTGGGGAAATCGACCGTGATGAACATGCTATCGAAAAGCGAAGTCTTGGCTGAGAACAAACTGTTCGCAACGCTCGATACAACGGTGAGAAAGGTGGTGATCGACAACCTGCCCTTCTTGCTTTCAGATACTGTAGGATTTATCCGAAAATTACCTCACCAACTCATCGAATCGTTCAAATCTACACTCGACGAAACAAGAGAGTCCGACATCCTCATCCACGTCGTCGACGTGAGTCACCCCCAGTTCGAAGACCACATGAACGTGGTTCAGGAAACGCTGCGCGAAATCGGCTCGCTCGACAAGCCTATGATTTTGGTGTTCAACAAAATCGACGCCCTGACCTTTGAAGAGCCTGAAATACCAATGGTTCCTGAAGACTTTATCGAAGAAATAGACAACTCGGATGCCCCGCCAGCGTCGCTCGCCGACTTGAAAAAAACGTGGATGGCAAAAAGCGAATTCGATAATGTCGTCTTCATTTCTGCAACCAACCGCACCAACATCGATGAACTTCGTGAGGTCATTTATACCCGCGTGAAAGAGATCCATCAGGTGCGTTATCCTTACAACGATTTCCTTTATTGACATTTCAGTTGTTGTCTTCACTATCTTTGCACTATGTCAGGATTACGCCAGGAAAAATTAGGCAGTCTCATTAAGCGGGAAATAGCCATTATCTTTCAAAGAGAAAGCAATACCCTCTTCAATGGGCGCTTTATTACTGTGACGAGTGTGCGCTTGTCGCCCGACCTCTCCGTAGCTAAAATCTATGTCAGCATCATGGCGTCGAAAGATAAAAATGCTGATTTGAAGCAGATAGAATCTGAAACCTGGAAAATTCGCAAGCTCCTCGCTGCAACCGCAGGCAAACATTTACGTAAGATGCCTGAGCTCCATTTTTATTTGGACGACTCATTGGATTATTTTGAAGATATAGATCGTTTACTGAAAGGTTAAGCATGCAACACGAGGAAATCCGCCGCTCGTTATCGGTGGTATGCGGACAATCAACACTACTGCGTAAAGGGCTTTTCAATTTAATGAATTGGCTCACAGGCCGCAGTTGGCACGTGCGTAGAGAGCTCAAGAAATGGCTCCGCTCTGCACCTGATCGCGCCCACGTGCTCGATGCCGGTGCTGGCTTTGGTCAAAACTCATGGTGGCTGAGCTGTCAACGTGAGAAATTTAGCGTCCTCGCGGTCGATAACGCCCAAGAACGCGTGTGCTCAGGCAACGCTTTTGTGCGCGACACAAACCGAAAAAACCTCCTATTTCGCACCTTGAACCTCGAATCACTCGAAGACACTGACGCGTTCGACTTGATCCTTTGTACCGAGACGTTGGAATATGTTCATGATGACGATAAGGTGATCGGCAACTTCCACCACGCGCTGCACCAAGGCGGCATGGTAATCGGCACGGTGAACCGCTGCTATGAAGGAAAAAAACTAGAGCGCGACGCGATGTGCCGTCATGGATACACCCGCGAAGATCTCAAGGCGAAGTTTAAATCGGCAGGATTTTCAAAGGTGAAAACTCACTACACCCTCGGTTCGTCAGGACGTTTGGCTGGTAAGATAGGATTGGAAATTCCGCTCAAGATGCTGAAACTAACCCGTTTGTTAGCCGTCGTGCTTCCATTC
>JANRAA010000181.1:0-18816 GCA_030728235.1 Flavobacteriales bacterium | reverse complement strand
CATCTTCGCTTTTCCAGTTACCATTGTTTTGAACTGGATCGATAGCCACATGGCGCACCTCAATGGCAACGGCATCATCGTGCTGGCCTGGAAGTAAACTCACACTCATTTTCGTTCGCTATCTCGGCTTTTCTTCGTTTATTCACACCCCGTGAACATTTCGCTATTCATATCACGTAGGTACCTCTTTTCTAAGAAGTCACGCAACATCATCAATGTCATTTCTGGCATCTCGATGTTCGTTGTGGCATGCGTTACCACGGCCATGATCGCGATTCTTTCAGCCCTCAACGGCATCGAAACGCTGGTTTCTGACTTATTTAGCACGTTCGACTCTGAAATCTCCATCTCCCCTGCCAAAGGAAAGGTGTTCGAAGCAACCGATAGCTTGCTGGTTGTCATCACTTCGGTAGAAGGCATCGGGGTCATCTCCTCGGTGCTTGAAGACGATGTGATTGTGCGGTTCGACGGACAGCCTTCTGTGGCCACAATCAAAGGGGTCGACACCCTTTTTCAGGAGGTAACGAACGTACGCGATGTTATGCGCGCAGGCACCTTCGAACTGTATCGCTCCGACATTCCATGTGCCATTCCCGGGTATGGCATCCAATCTGAATTGGGCATTCCGTATCACCCCGAAGACTACCCCATCATTACCCTCAGCGCCCCCATTCGCGGTAAAAAACTGGCGCGGTATAAAGACAAAGCCCTCAACACCCTGCCGATTCTGGTGTCGGGCGTGTTCAGCGTAAATGCCGAAATGGATGTGAAGTACATCCTCACTCCGCTCGACTATGCACGTGAGCTCTTGAGCTACGACAACGAGGTGAGCCAGCTTGATATTTCGCTCGCCAGCGGCGAGGATGCCGACGACATGAAAGCACTGCTGCGCGAAAAACTGGGCGATGACTTCGTAGTTGAAACACGGTACGATAAAAATGAAATCATCCACAAAACAAACCGATCTGAAAAGTGGGCGACCTTCTTGATTCTCACATTCATTCTGCTCATCGCAGGATTCAACATCATTGCATCACTCACCATGCTCATCATTGAGAAAAAGAAGGATATTTTCATTTTAAAGAGCGTGGGCCTAACGCCTCAAGCTATCAGGCAGATATTCTCTTATCAAGGAGTATTGATCAATATCGTTGGCGCCGCCATCGGAACAATCATCGGTCTTTCTCTTTGTCTACTTCAACAGAAATTTGGCTTTATAAAACTCGAAGGATCGATTGTGCCATCGTACCCCATTGAGGTGCGGCTTCTAGATATTGTAGCCATTCTTACTACCGTGCTTACCATTGGCGTGCTGTTCTCAACATCCATGGTGCGTTACCTCATCAAAAGGTTCGCTTAATACTGATCTTGAAACATCCCGCGGATTTCTTCTAGCGTAGTATTTACAAGGTCAACAGACTCTCCTGTCACCAACTGCATGCGGTACTCTTTGAAGTGCGGTAAACCTTTGAAATAGTTGGCATAGTGGCGGCGCATCTCTACCAAACCAAGGTGTTCTCCTTTCCATCTCACTGCCATCGACAAGTGTTTTCCGGCGGCATCTACACGATCTGAAATGGTAGGAGGTGCCAAATGTGTACCTGTAGCCATGAAGTGCTTGATCTCGTTGAAAACCCACGGATAACCAATGCTGGCCCGTCCAATCATGATGCCGTCAACACCATACCGATCGCGGTATTCAACGGCCTTTTCAGGGGTGTCGATGTCGCCATTTCCGAACACAGGTATGCGCATGCGGGGATTGTTCTTCACCTCCGAAATCAAGGTCCAATCGGCATCGCCCTTGTACATCTGCTTTCGCGTTCTTCCGTGAATTGAAATGGCTTGAATACCCACATCTTGTAAGCGCTCAGCTACTTCTACAATGTACTTGGTATCTTCATCCCAGCCCAATCGGGTTTTTACGGTAACCGGCAAATGGGTTGAATTGACGATTTCACGTGTCATGGAAACCATTTTCGGGATGTCTTGCAAGATTCCAGCGCCAGCGCCCTTGCACGCTACCTTTTTTACCGGACATCCGTAGTTGATATCGATGATATCTGGGCCAGCGGCTGCCGTAATTTCAGTAGCTTTCCGCATGGATTCTATTTCACTTCCAAAAATTTGGATACCGATCGGACGTTCGTACTCAAATATGTCGAGTTTCTGCACACTCTTCGCAGCGTCACGAATCAACCCTTCGCTGGAAATAAATTCTGTGTACATCAAATCTGCTCCGTGCTCTTTGCAGAGCGCACGAAAAGGTGGGTCGCTAACATCCTCCATAGGAGCTAACAACAAGGGAAAATCACCCAACTCTATCGACCCAATTTTGACCATCCGTGGAAATTGAACAAATTCGACGCAAATTTACGAAATGAAACACGCTTTATGATTCGAAGTTCTTTCCAAACAATGCATCCTTTGCTAAAAGTGGTGTTTTTCGCGTGCATCGTACTCATGCTTGTGGCTACTTCGGCAGGTGTTGGCATCGCCCTCAGCTCATGGATTTGCAACAGCCCAATGTCTGACCTTCAGTCGATTACAACTGAACCATTCGATGAAATAAAGGTTTGCGCACTGCGTGTAATCAACGCTTCAAACCAGATAATTGGCGTTTTGGGTGCGTCGTGTTTATTTGTTCTGATGATGGGAAAGAGGTCGGTAAACGGCTTTTGGATGGGTGTGCCGCGCATGACGATTCTGCTTGTTCCTTTCCTCGCGATGTTTTCAATGCCACTGATCCAAGCGGCTTTCGAAATCAACAATGCCTTGATTCCTGAGGGCAGCTACCTCGAAGGCTTGCTCAAACCGAGCGAAGATAACCTGGCGAAAATGACGGAGGTGCTGTTAACGATGAACTCTTTTTCAGAATACTTGCTGATGCTATTTGTTGTTGCCGTGTTACCGGCCTTGGCTGAAGAGTTTGTCTTTCGTGGTGTCGTGCAAGCGCAACTCGCAAAAGCGTTCAACAACATCCACGTGGGTATATGGACGTCGGCTTTCGTCTTTAGCTTCATCCACTTTCAGTTCTATGGTTTTCTTCCGCGCATGCTGCTTGGTGTCTTCTTCGGCTACCTCTTGGTTCACACTGGCAGCATTTGGAGCAGCGTGCTGGCGCACTTCATAAACAACGCCATGGCTGTTACTGCAGCATATTTTGCAGGCAGTGCAAGCATTGGTGAGGCACAAATGGAAGAAGCCGCGTTAAATCCTATTCTACTATTGCTATCGGCGTTGGTATTCAGCCTGATGTTTTGGGTGGTGATTCAAAAAAGCAAGTGGGACATAGTGAAGCCTGCCTATCTCAGTCGACTTACTGCAGAAAACTATGAAACAGCTGGAGATCAGCAGGAGTCGTAATTTTAATATTCTCAACATTTCCTGACACAAGACTTATCTGCTTGCCGCTGGCCTCCACAACCGAGGCATCATCGGTGAAAACAGGGTCGTAAGGTTGTTGGTATGCCGCTTTGAGGATGTCGAGTCTAAAAACTTGGGGTGTCTGCACCAACCGGTGCTCGCTTCTGTTCAGCGCCACCGATCCATTGTCGGACACACGCCGCAAACTCTCAGAAAGTGCAATCACTGGAATGGCTGCTCCTGTTGACTCTGCAGCATCGAAAACATTGCGAAGGGTTTCATTGCTCACGAGCGGACGAACAGCATCGTGCACGGCAACAACATCTGCGGTAGCGAGCTCTAACCCGTTTTGAACAGATTGAAAGCGCTCAGCGCCTCCTATGGCCACCTGACAGTTGATATTGAACTTCACAGCAAGGTCTTGAAAATAGCTCACCCATTGTTCGGGTAGCACAACGATAACCCCCATGCCTGAATCGAAGCTGCGAAAGCGCTCGATGGTGTGCACGATGATTGGCTTTTGGTCGACTTCCAAAAACTGTTTCGGCATTTCGGCTCCCATCCGCTTGCCTATTCCTCCAGCTACGATTATGACTTGGCGCATGCGGTAAAGGTAAGTAGTGTGCAACAAAAAAGCCACCTGCTTTCGCAAGTGGCTTTTCAAAAGCTGTTTTAAAATTACATTGCCGCAGCCATACGCTTGTTCACTTCATCCCAATTGATAACATTGAAAAATGCAGTGATGTAGTCTGGACGACGGTTCTGATAGTTCAAGTAGTACGCGTGCTCCCATACATCAAGTCCGAGAATTGGCGTGCCTCCGCAACCTACTCCTGGCATCAATGGGTTGTCTTGGTTGGCGCTAGAACATACTTCTAACTTGCCACCTTTGACGCACAACCATGCCCATCCTGATCCAAAACGGGTAGCTGCTGCTTTCGAAAAGGCTTCTTTGAAAGCGTCGAACGAACCAAATGCGGCATCAATAGCGGTTGCTACTGCCCCAGTTGGCGCTCCACCACCGTTTGGTGTCATCACAGTCCAAAACAAGTTGTGGTTGTAATAACCGCCACCGTTGTTGCGCACTGCTGCGTTGTCGCCAACATTTGCGCAGATCTCTTCGATCGACATCGACTCCATCGGAGTGCCAGCAATGGCAGCGTTCAAATTGTTGGTGTACCCTGCGTGGTGCTTGTCATGGTGAATTTCCATGGTGCGGGCATCAATATGTGGTTCCAATGCGTCGAACGCATACGGAAGATTTGGTAACTCAAAAGCCATAATAGAATGTTTTATTGTTTGTCAAAGATACAAATCATTTGATGTCTTAAAAGTTCACTCAGATTGCGGAAGAGTTAACTTTCCATCCACAATCTTGTATTCGTCATAATTGCGGGCAACTTCCAAGGCACGATCGAAAACAAGGTCGTCTTCCAATAAGACGCGGTAATACGCCTCTTCGTTGAATACATTCTTTGCAATGAACGCCATCATTCGGGTGCGTATCACCTCGCGTGAATTCTTGATGCCTACTTTGTCTTTGTAAATGCCTTCTTTCTCAGCGGCATTGAACAATTTTTCAAGCAACTCATCAGGAACTGAGTACCCTTCCAGCAACTCTGCAACATCAGAATAGCCGGCAAAAAGGTCGCGGTTCTTGTTCACAAAGTCGAACGCAAAGGTGCGCATCACTCCGCTGTAACTCAAGTCTGAAAGATAAAACGAACCGCCAAGGGTGTCGATAGGTACAAAGACGTCTGGCATGATGCCACCGCCGCCATATACATATCTGCCTCCTTTGGTCACAAAGCGCAAGCTGTCTTGCAGGTGCAAGCTGTCTAAATTCAAAAGTTCTCCTGTCTCGAAGCGGTTAGTGAGGTCGTTGTCGTAGTCTACGCCTTCACCGTACGGACGTTGGATGCTTCGTCCGGTAGGTGTGTAGTAACGCGCCACTGTCAACCGCAGCGCTGAATGGTCAGGAAGTCCAATCTCATCTTGCACGAGTCCTTTTCCAAACGACCTGCGGCCAACCGTAATCGAACGGTCGTGATCTTGCAAGGCGCCCGCTAAGATCTCACTCGCTGAAGCAGATCCTTGGTTGATAAGCACTACCACGTCTATGTTGTTATAAACTCCCTTGATCTTCGAATAGTAGTCGCGACGCGGTGAATTCTTTCCTTCGGTGTAAACAATAAGTTGGTCATTGTTCAGAAACTCCTGCACCATGGGAATGGCAGAATTCAAATAGCCGCCGCCGTTGCCGCGTAAATCGAGAATCACGCTATTGGCTCCAGCATCTGCCAGTTCTTTCATGCCCGCCATAAACTCTTCGTAAGAGTTCTTCGCAAAGCGTGTAAGCTTCAAATATCCAATCTCAGGTTCAATCATCACTGAGGCAACAACGCTGTAGATCGGAATCTTATCGCGCTCAATGGAAAAAGACAATAGCTCTGGCTCGTCGGTTCGCTTGATACCCAAATTTACGATGGTGCCTTTCTCTCCTTTCAAAAGGCTCATTACTTTTTCGTTGGTCAAGCCCAAACCGGCAATGTTCTCGCCTTCAACTGTGATGATACGGTCGCCAGGCAAGATACCTGCTCTTTCCGACGGACCTCCTTCAATGGGCGATACCACCATCAAGGTGTCTTTCTGAATCATAAACTCCACACCAATGCCCTCAAAATTGCCTTCCAAGGGTTCTGTAACCGCAGCCAATTCAGCAGCGCTGATATAATACGAATGGGGGTCTAAATCTTCAAGAATGGCGTTGATGGCCTTGTCTATCAAGGCACTCTTCTCGATTGAATCAACATACATCTCATCGATCTTGTTGATGATGTTCACCAACTTGTTCGGGTTATCTTCATCCGAAGATCGGTGAATGAGTATGGTGTCGCCAGCGAACAACGAACCGATGTACACCCCTATCAACAGCACGATGGTATAAAACAGGGGTTGAAACGGTGATTTCTTTTCTACTGGCGTTTGTTGGCTATCTTCCATTGGAATTGGTTATCACGGTTCTGAAATATGCACAAGCTCAATTCCTGCCTGCTGCAAAAACTCCAAACCGCTGTCGTCTTTATATCTTACTTTGTAAACCACACGCTGCATACCTGTCTGCAATATCAACTTCGAACATTCTTTGCATGGAGATAGCGTGATGTATAATGTAGCTCCCTCAGCACTGTTGTTTGAACGAGCCACTTTGGTAATGGCGTTGGCCTCGGCGTGCAACACATACCAATGTGTATCTCCTTCATCGTTTTCGCAACAATTGTCAAAACCAGAAGGCGTTCCGTTGTACCCGTCTGATATGATCATGCCGTTCTTCACAATCAAGGCGCCCACCTTCTTTCGGTTGCAATGAGATAAATTCCCCCATTCTGCAGCCATCTTTAAATACGCTCTATCGTAACGTTCTTGCTTCTCTGCCTCTGTTAATTTCATAGATATTCGGTGCATGCGGCATCAAATTTAGCGCAATAGCACTTGCTGTCACAGTTAAGCACCGTAATTTGGCAAATCTTTGCGATAATGCTACTTAGGATTCTATACATAACGTCTCTCCTTGCCGCCGTGAATATTACTGTTTTCGGGCAAGAATTGAATTTTGAAAGCTTTGGCAGGCGTGAAGGACTAAATGCACAAACCATCACTGATTTCATTGAAGACGACGAAGGGAGGCTGTGGATTGGTACTTCAGGGCAAGGACTTGTACATTTTGATGGGTTCAGATTTGAACAAGTAAGTGGCACCGAAAACGATACCGTTCATGATGTTGGATTCTTCAACAATACAGTTTACTACCTCAATTCCTCCGGCATCTACAAAGCTTCTAAATACGGCGTTGAATCACATTTCAAAAATGAAAATCATGCGTTCGAAAAGTTTAGCATGCAAGGCGATTCTACTTGGCTTGTCGACAAACATGGTCAACTCTTTATTTCGCACAAAAACACCATTCACAATGTAGAGTCCGCTCCTGTGAACGATTTCTTTTCTTTCAATAATTCCCTCTTTCTCCTCACTGAAATCGGTATTCGCGCCTCACTCGGCGGATGGCAAATGACTTTTAACGTCCCAGACTCTATCGCTGTTTACACAGGGGCAAGCTTCGATGGGTCATATTATTTTGCCTCAAAACAAGGTGTTTGGGCCGTTGGCGACACAACCTTTTTGATACCCGGAACCGAAAATGAACGGATCCGATCACTCTGCACCGATGTTAGAGGAAAGCTATGGATGGCTGCTAGAAATCATGTGCTGACTTACAATGGATTAGAAACAGCCTCACTTTCAGAAATCAACGGCCTGCCTTCTGCAAAGGTGCGTAAGCTACTTACCGACAGGTCAGGAGCATTGTGGTTCGGTTCGTCAACAGCCGGACTTTTCATGCTCCGCGATATGTCGATTGAGACATTCGCTCAAGAACACGGCTTTCCTGAAACGCTCATCACATCTTCTGTAAAAGAAAACGACACCACCCTGTGGTTTGGTACCGTTGATGGTTCTGTTTTCAGATGGAATCATGCGGATCCGCCTGAATTGATTTTCCAGAGCAGCAGACTATACCTGCGCAATGGGGTAACTGATATGCTGCGTTGCGGTAATTCCATTTATTTCTCCCTGGAAAAAGAAGGAAGTCTCTATTACCAAGACGAAAAAATCGCTTATGTCTTCGAAAATGCTACCCGCTCAATCGCGGGATGCTCAAATTACTATTTTCAGTTTAACGGCGTGGTAACACCTGATCAGCTCGTACAATATGCTGATCTCGCTTGTGAAAATTTAAACGACCTTGAATTGTACAACGACAGCTTGGTCATCGCCGCTGCATGCGGCCTGTATTTTTTACCGATCAACGACAACGGCACCATTTCGCTACCAGAAAACATGTCGACTTTCTTGCCCACCTTCGAAAGTGAATCCTATCATTTTACCACTGTTTTCAATGATGGTAGTGGGACCTTGTGGCTGGGAACGAAGAACGACGGACTTTTAAAGTACCACAACGAAATAGAAGTCGTAGCCCGAAAATCGCTCAGCGACCAGCACGTTACCGGTATTTGTAAAGCTGATGACGGCAATATCTGGGTTTCAACCACTTCTGGTTTGAGTATGATAGAGCTCACTCCAGAAGGCGACCTGGTATTGAACGTCACCAACTATCCGTTGGAGTACCCTGTTTCACCCCGTACCCTTCAATACTTCAATGGAAAGCTCGTATTTGGCAGCTCAAAAGGACTGATAACCTTTGATTCCAATGGTATTTTTCCCGATTACAATCCTCCCATCGTGCGCATAGATGACGCATTTGTAAACTTCGAATTCCCATTCAATACTAATCTTAAGTACAATCAAAACCACCTGACTTTTCATTTCCACGCAATCGACCTTGCCGACCCTTTTAGTGTCGTTTACCAATGCCGACTTGTCGGTTTCGAAAATGAATTTCACGAGGTTAGTTCCCCTGTTGTTTACCCTCAGCTGCCGCCTGGTGATTATACTTTTGAGGTTCGGGCCAGAAACCACGACGGCATTTGGTCAGACCAGTCGGCAGTCATCACATTTCGCATCGATGCTCCCTTTTATGCAAAAACAGGATTTATCATTTTCGCAGTATCAACGGCGCTGCTGATCATATTTTTATTCATTCGCTGGCGCGTGAGAGCCTTGAGACAAGCGAATAGATTGCTTGAGGAGAAAGTGGCGGAGCGGACGAAAGAGTTGAAGGTAGAGCGCGATCGCAGCGAACGGTTACTGCTCAACATATTGCCCAAAGAAACCGCTGACGAATTAAAGCAAAATGGTTTTGCAATGACCAAGAGTTACAGGCAAGCCTCGGTTTTGTTTTCAGATTTCAAAGGTTTTACGATGATGTCGGAATTGGTGAGTTCAGAAGAGCTCGTCTCTATGCTGGATGATGCCTTTAAAGCATTTGATCGCACATGCGACCAATACGGCGTTGAAAAGATCAAAACCATTGGCGACGCGTATATGTGTGCTACCGGACTTCCACTATCCACCACAGATCATGCAGAAAAGCTCGTAGACTATGCCTTTGCGATGTTAAAAGAAATGGAGATCTTTAATGAAAAGCTGGCACAACGTGGCTTGCCACCGTGGCAAATCCGTATTGGTATTCACTCAGGGCCACTCATTGCTGGTGTTGTTGGAGAAAAGAAATTCGCATACGACATTTGGGGCGACACAGTGAACACCGCTTCACGGATGGAGAGCAGCGGAGCGCCAAACCGCATAAATATATCGGCAACAACATATGCCATCGTAAAAGATAAATTCAGGTGTTCTCCACGTGGATTTATTGCGGCGAAGAACAAAGGCGACTTGGAAATGTATTTTGTAGAAGAACGATTATGAAGATATACACAAAAACAGGTGACGACGGGTCGACAGGGCTTTTAGGCGGAACACGCTTGCCGAAAGACCACATCCGCATAGAAGCATACGGAACACTCGATGAGCTCAATTCCTTCATCGGTGTGCTGCGCGATACCGAGGGCACTTCAGGTTGGCATGCGCACTTGGTTCAAATTCAAGAAGATCTGTTTACCATTGGCAGTCACCTTGCGGCTGACCCTGAAAAGAATAAGATGACATTGCCTGAATTAAAAGCCGGACGTATCGCCGAGCTTGAGCAAAGCATGGACGACATGGATAGCACCTTGCCACCCATGCGAAATTTCGTGCTGCCGGGCGGACATCCAGCTGTTTCTGCTTGTCATGTTGTGCGTAGTATTTGTCGACGTGCCGAACGGGCAACCATTGCACTATCTCATACGTCATACGTTGGAGCAGAATATGTGCAATATCTCAACCGATTGTCTGATTTTTTCTTCGTTTTAAGCAGAAAATTAGCCACCGATTTGGGAATTGAAGAGACACCGTGGCTACCAGGGAAGTAAATCAAACGCCGAAACGCTTGATTCACGCGGAATAGAGAGCAGATGTAAATAATATATGAACTATTCCACTATTTCGTTGACTGCCATAACAAAAAACATATTTTTGCGTACTTAAATTTTTTGACTTTTAAAACTCTGGTATTATGTATTGGACGTTGGAATTAGCTTCCTATTTGGAAGACGCCCCATGGCCAGCAACCAAGGATGAATTGATTGACTTTGCCATGAGAACTGGAGCTCCGCTCGAGGTGGTTGAAAATCTGCAACAGATTGAAGACGAAGGTGAAATCTATGAAACCATCGAGGAAATTTGGCCTGACTACCCCTCGAAAGAAGACTTTTTCTTCAATGAAGATGAGTATTAGAAGGTGTTAAACCCACATTAAAGCTGCTTCGGCAGCTTTTTTTGTGCCTTTTCGTTTTAGAAATATCCGAAAATAGAAATGGGGACTGCGTTCAGACCCCATTCCACTTAACATTAAACTAAAACTACCATTACAATGAAATTCATTGTAATTATGAAAATTTGCCTTCAGTGCGGACGAATGCCCGCAGGTAGGATTCAAAGGTAAATATTTTTCCTAAACCAAATACCTCGAATTAATTTTTTCACATCTTTTTGCGTAAAACCATGCGCATAGTATGCCGACTGCGCTGTTCAAGCAAAACTTCTTTTCCTTGAGCCAGTTGTCGAACCGTGCTTTCGTCGAAGTGGCGAATTGTTAAAAGTTCAACCTCCTGGTTGTAACGTATGGCGTAGTTGCTGCTCATCAAATCAATAAAGCGTGAAATCCGTTCCATGTCTTCATTCACGCAGACCGAAAAGCTGATCGCTGAATTCTGCATGAGGTTAATTGTCAGCCCACTTAAAGCGAACGCTTCGAATATATCGCGCAAGTTCGACTCCACGATGAACGAAAAATCGCGAGGTGAAATCGAAATCAAGATTTGGTTCGGCTTGAAGATGTACATTGGAACAGGCTGCTCCGCTGTTGCATTTTCAGATATTTCCGTTCCTTTCTCTGTTGGAGAAAGAAAGCCTTTTACAAAAAGTGGAATGCTCTTGTTCTGAAGTGGTTTGATTGTTTTTGGGTGGATAACACTCGCGCCATAGTAGCTAAGCTCGATGGCTTCTTTGTACGACAGCGATGGAATCATGACCGTATGATTGAACCATTTAGGGTCAGCGTTTAACATCCCAGGCACATCTTTCCAAATGGTCAACGACTGAGCATCGAGCAAGTAAGCCAAAATAGCCGCGCTATAATCAGATCCTTCTCTGCCGAGAGTTGTGGTGTTTCCAAACGCACTTTCAGCAATAAAACCTTGAGTCAAAACAATGTTTCGCTCCCCTTTTTCAAAATGGCTTTTCAAAATATCGGTCTGCTTGCGCGTCCGCTCCCAATCCAATTCCGCAGCACGATGGGTTGAATCTGTGCGCAGCACATGCCGCACATCTACCCATTCAATAGGTAAACCTTCATTCTCAAGCGCCAGATGCACGAGGCAGGTTCCTACCAACTCACCCCAACTTACTACCTGATCGTATGCTTGATCGCTATCACGAGGCGGAGTTGTATGCAACATCTTCTCAAAATCTGAGAACATGGCTTGCAGGGGTGCCAAGCGAACTTCAGACAACTTAAGCTCTTTTGCGATATTCAGATGGTAGATCTTAAAATGCTCAAAAGAACCAGCCGTTTTCTCTCCTTCTATCCACTCTTTCCAAATGGTTTCGAGGTGATTGGTCATCTTGCCCAATGCCGATTGCACGACCACCAAGTGTTCAGCTTCGCACGACTTCAAGATGTTCGCTACATTGCGAATTGCATCTGCATTGCGCACTGAGGCGCCACCGAATTTGTATACTATCATAATCCGTTCTTTCTCATTAATTGACTAAGTTGTTCGCGGGTCAATTTGCAATTCACCCAGGAGTCATCTAGCACAGCTTCGAGTTTATTATAAAAGGCTATTCCGCTTTCATTCCAATCAAGCACCTGCCATTCCAGTCTGCCAGCGTTGGTTTGCGCCGCATACTTGGCAACTTCCAAAAACAACGAAGTCCCTATTCCCTTGCCTCTCCATTTCTCCGAAACAATCAAATCCTCCAAATACACGCAACTGCCTGTCCATGTCGAATACTTCCCATAAAACAGCGCCATGCCCACAATCTCGCCTTCAATCTTTGCAGCGTAAACTTTGCATTTGGGGTTTGCACCAAAAACATCAGCATGCAGCTCTTCGGTGGTGAGAATAACTTGGTCTCCTGCATTCTCAAAAACTGCCAGTTCTTTGATCAACGCATGCAAACCCGGTGCATCGCCTGACACAGCGAAATCAACGACAATTTGATCTGGAGAATTCATGGCATCAAAGCTACTAAATACGCACTGTGTAAACGCGAAGAGTTATTATCTTGCCAATGTGAATTACCTCGATTTTCTCATTCTCCTCAACCTGGGCCTCGCGGCATGGTCTGGCTTTAAAAAGGGCTTTGTCCTCGAAATCTTTTCGTTGCTTGCATTTTTCGGTGGACTTTTCATTGCGATGCATGCATCTGAGTATGCCACCGATTGGCTGCGTCAAAACTGGGAAATAAAAGCAGAATTGCTGCCTGCTGCAGGTTTTGCAGTAACCTTTCTAGGAGTTGCCATTGGCATTCACCTCATCGGCCGCATTGTAAATAAGGCCATCGATCTTGCTGCACTGAGTCTGCTAAACAAGGCATTTGGCGCCGTTTTCGGTCTTGTCAAGATGCTCTTGATTCTTGGGGTCGTATTGCTGATACTCGAATCTTTCGCGAGTTTCATCCCCTGGCCATCAGAAGAACTGAAAAACGGATCACTATTCTATCGCTACATGCAAGAAATTGGATTAATGGTGGTGCCTGAAATCGAAAACAGTGAATTGTTGGATCAGTGGAAAAATGCCGATTGGATTAAGGAGTAGCATTCTATTCTACATTCTTGAGAACCGCATTCCTCAATGAATAGGGAGTGTAAGGTTTGATGAGGTAATCGTTCATTCCCGACACTTTGATTTGATCAGCTACCTCCGACATTATAGAAGCTGTAACAGCAACAATTGGAATGTGTTGGTTGATGTGTTCTGTTGCTCGGATGTGGCGAGCTGCCGTGTATCCATCCATCACGGGCATTTGGATATCCATCAAAACAACATCGTATTTCGCGAGCGCCAACATCTCAACTGCTTCTCTTCCATTCACTGCAATCGACACTTTAGCACCCCAAGAGACAAGGAACTTTTTAAGTAACAATTGGTTGACCTCATTGTCTTCTGCTGCCAAAATTGAGATGCCATCCAATCGTTCCAACTGTTCACTTTGCTCATCACCAAAAACAACATGATCTGCATGCGGTCTGACCAGATTTAAAACGAACGAGATGGTTGTCCCAATGCCCGGCTTGCTATCAATAATCAATTCGCTATCATGAAGTTCAACGAGTTTTCGTGTGATTGTTAAACCCAATCCTGTGCCTCCAAACTGCCGTGTACTCAGCTCGCTCGCTTGCGTGAAAATGCTAAATACCGCATCCAATTTTGCACGTGGAATGCCTATCCCTGTGTCTGACACCAAGAAACGAACGGCAAAGTTTTTATCATCCTCATTGATCAAACTCACCTCTAGGCGGACTTCTCCATGGAAGGTGAACTTCACCGCATTCGACAATAAATTATTCAATATTTGGATAATCCGAACGGAGTCGCCTTTTACCAGCTGAGGCACCTTCTCATCAATACTAACAACGAACTGAAGGTTTTTCTTCCCCGTTGCAATAGAGAAACTGTTCTCGGTTTTCTTAATCAGATTCCGCAGATCGAATGTCTCGCTATCGAGATTCACTTTCCCGACATCCAATTTTGTGAAGTCGAGTATCTCATTGATTAGCGACAACAAAGCTTCTGCACTGAAGAGCAGCGCGTTCACATTCTCCACCTGTCCTGGTCGCGGGGAGTCTTCCTTCAACAAATACGCAAACCCAATAACCGCATTTAATGGGGTGCGCAACTCATGAGAAATGGAACTCAAAAACTGTTGCTTCACCATCGACGCGTTCTCGGCCTTGATTTTTTCTTCTTTCAATTGTCGCTCAATCTCTTTTGTGGCAGAAATATCTCTCACACTGCCATCAAAAATCTTCTCCCCTTTTTCATTGATGTGCCGTTTGACGCTAACCAAACCAATAAATACATCTCCGTTTTTTCTGCGGAGCAATATTTCTTTATTCTCCGCATGGCCGTCTGAACGATACGCCAATTTGAATGCATGAAAGGCATCATCTTCAATCAATAACTGCCACGACTTCGACGATAACATTTCCGCAGTGCTAGAGTATTCGAACATCCGCGCCAGAGCAGCATTTGCATAGAGAAGCTCGCTGTTGGGCCCTACTCGAAAAACTCCTTCGTGAAGGTTGTCGTTCAAATCATTCAGGAAAGCACTATTCTTAGGGGTTTCAACAAGGTGAACATCCTCACATACACACCAAAAAAAAGTGGTGCCATCGGCCTTGATCTGCGGTCTGAAGCGCAACTTGAATACGCGGCCTTCAATTTCAACTTTCTCTTCCCAGACACGTGGTTCTAGAAATCGATCTTTCAATAAGGCGACGTGTGCGTGATTAAATTGACCGTAAAAAGGGAAAAAACTTGTCCCTTCTATTGCATCGGCCCACAAGGCCTGCCATTTATCCGAGCAAAAACCAATTATTCCATCCAGAGAGATGCCACAAAAACAAATCTCTTGAAGCGCAATCGCTGCTATTTGCTCACTTTTATTCAATTCAATCCAAGCTCATTGGTTATCCTTATAATTCTTTCTTTCAGCGATTTCATGGTAGTACTGTAATCAGCTCCAACTTCCGAACGCACCGAAATGTAGAATTTTACTTTGGGTTCAGTGCCTGACGGACGTCCAGTAATGCATGAACCGTCTTTTAAAATATACTGAACCACGTTTGAACTTGGTAAGTTAACCATCTCTTCGGTTCCTGAAATGATATTCTTCTTTGTTTTCGCTTTGTAGTCGATGACATACTCTACATCAACCCCGTCAACCACCTTCGGTGGATTCATCCTGAACTGTGAGATCATAGCTGCGATTTCCTCCCGGCCTTTCAATCCCTCTCGCTTCATCGAGATGAGTACCTCCTGAAAAGCACCATACTCCCTGTGTATCTGCTCCAAATAGGCAGTAGCATCCAAATGATTGTCTTTCAACCAAGCAAACATCTCGCAAATCATAGCCGAAGCGGCGATGCCATCTTTGTCTCTGACAAAATCTCCGATCATGTATCCGTAACTTTCCTCTCCTCCTGTAACAAACTTCTCTACGCCCTCTTTCTCACGAATAACGCCTGCTATGTATTTAAACCCAGTCAATGTCTCGTATACAGGGAGTCCAAAACCAACTCCTATTCTTCGAATTAGATCCGAGGTCACAATCGTCAACGCTACAAATCCATTTTCAGGAAGACGGCCATTGGCCTTCAACCGACTCAATTGATAATGGGTCAGCATTGCTCCTGTCTCGTTGCCATTAAGTAGTCGATATCCTCCGCCTTGGGGTATGGCAATGCCCACGCGATCTGCATCAGGGTCTGTCCCCAAAACCAAAGCAGCACCCTTTTCTGTTGCGAGTTGAATAGCTCTCGATAATGCTTCGGGCTCTTCCGGATTTGGACTCTCCACAGTGCTGAAGTAGCCGTCAGGAATGGCTTGTGATGCTTCAATGTGCACGTTTGTGAATCCGAGTCGCTTCAATACCTCTGGCAACAAGGTGATTCCCGTGCCATGCAAAGAAGTGTATACCAGCGGTAAATCAGCCTGTCGGCGGATGGCAGCAGGTTCAATGCAGTTGTCTAAAACTGCAGCAATATAAGCCTCGTCAATATCTTCGGCAATAAACTTTATCCTCTCCGATTGCTCATCGAACTTCACTTCCTCGATCTTCACTTTCCGCACCTCATTAATGATGCCCGTGTCGTGTGGGTCAAGCACCTGTGCTCCGTCTTCCCAATAAACTTTATACCCGTTGTATTCAGGTGGATTGTGGCTGGCAGTAACAACAATACCCCCCTTGCAGCCCAAGTTTCTTACTGCAAAAGACAACTCAGGAGTTGGTCGCATGTCTTCAAAAACATACACGTTAAACCCATCATAGGCCAGCACCCCAGCGGCATTCATGGCAAACGACCTGCTGTTGTTCCGCGAGTCGTATGCAATGGCAACTGAGAAATCTCCATCACCGAACGCACTGCGCAGGTAATTCGAAAACCCTTTTGTCGCTTGGCGAATGGTATATGCGTTCACTCTGTTTGTTCCTGCTCCCATTTTGCCTCTGAGGCCACCAGTACCAAATTCTAAGTCGCAATAAAAAGCATCTTGCAACAAATCGGCATCACCGTCGATAAGTTGTTGTACCTCTGCTCTTGTCGCCGCATCAAAAAAAGTTTCAAGCCATGCTTGTGCCCTTTCTTCTGCATTGGGTGTAGTTTTCTCCATCACCATTAAATATTTTTAAGGCAAAGGCTTACGGCCTCTTGCCATGAAATCATCTGTAAACCACTCGCTTTGTGAAATCTTGCGTTCTCCAATTTGGAAAATTTCGGACGAGTGACGGCACTTTTAAAGCTATTTGTTGTGGTGGCGATTAAAACGACATCGCTGGCCAGACAATCCTTGATTTCCTGTGCAAATCCGAACCAACTTGTAATCCCATTGTGGCTGTAGTGCATAAGTCCGCCGCCGCCAAAGGTGGCGTCACGTTTCATCCAAGACACGATATCAGACGCTAAAACCAATGCATATGTCGGCGATGCCACTTGGTCATCAACCACCCTCACCTCCGTTCCTTGTTCAAACAATTTTCGCATCGTGTTTAAAAAGTTCTTGCCATGAAGAGAAAACAACCAGCTAATGCGGACAATCAATGAATACGGGTTAACGCTCAACGCCAGCTCTTCGCCAAGCAGTTTCGACTTCCCATAAGCGTTCATCGGAGCAGTTGGTGCGTCTTCACAATATGGCTTCGCTTGCGCGCCATCGAAAACATAGTCGGTTGAAAAATGGACGAAGTAAATTCCTTGGGAGTTACAAATTTCTGCCAGTTTGCCCACAGCATAACCATTCACGTCATTGGCAAGATCACTTTCTGACTCAGCCAATTCAACATTTGTATACGCAGCACAATTGATCACCACATGTGGGTTAAAGGCCGATACAACCGATTGTATTGAAGCAAAATTGGTGATATCGCAAACCGCTTTTGTAGCAAAGTGCACTTCAAAACTATTTTCATTCGCGAAAACTTCGCGGAAGGCCTTTCCCAATTGTCCGTCTGAACCTGTGACTAAAATGCGCATTTCACTCATTCGATTTCGCCCCGAAAATACAGGTTTCTTGCGGTTTTTCATCTACCATAAAGAGATTGCCTACAGCGGGTAAGCCTTTGGCTGACACAACCTTCATGTATCACCCTACAAACTGCGTAACACCAGGTGCGTAACATTGCCCGTAGAATTCTCCTCATGGAGATTGGTCATAAATAGAGGTAGACTATTTGTGAGGTTTATTATTTAAGTTGGGAAAAAGGGCGAGGAAACTCGCCCTTACTCTCTGAAAAGGTTGATGGAGATGGATTTGAAAAACGTTTACAGCATGTCGAGAATAAAACTTATCACTGGTAACAATAGCGACCTAGCGAAAGATTTCATTAATCTTTTTATTGCTCAATTGACCGTTGACGTGATCTCTTTGGAACATGCTGTAAAACGCAATGACCACATTAACATCCGCCGAACGGCGAGGAAAATGACTTCGACACTCGATGTCTTTGGATTAAATAAATCGGGTTTGATTACACGAGAAATTGACCACTGCATCAAAGAAAACCTCTCCGTTATGAATGTAAGCCCGCTGCTTCACAAGCTCAAACAGACATTGGATCACGACCGAGCAGACATGTTGAAATCTCTGGGTAGCAGTTGATTCACCGATGAAATGACAAGTTAAAAAAACCACCAATGACCCTATTGAACAAATTTACTGCTGCCAAATTTGCTCGTTCAGATTCAGGTATAAACGCCTATCTGTTAACTGCAATTTTCACGGTTTACACCTTGGCAACGTTCACCTTTTTGCCGAGCCTGATCATTATCGTTTTGGGTTGTGCTTTGCTACTGGCTGTGTTATTTATCAAGCGAGCAATTGGGCATAAAATTTCTTCTGTAATTCCTGAGTTTGTTGTTTTCCTTACAATCTCACACATCCTACTTATACTCCCAATCAACCGTGCGTTCTTGCTACTCAGCTTCCCTTTGATTTCTCTCTACATCGTTTTTACGGAGAAAAACCGCGAACATCTCACCGCCCTTTCGCTCACGATACTGCTCAGTTTCTCGATTACCTTGACCACCACGTTTACCACCGTATCAACCCGCATTATACCCGAGGTAGATGTGGTATTCTTCATTGCGCTAATTATTTCTTACACACT
>JANRAA010000180.1 GCA_030728235.1 Flavobacteriales bacterium | reverse complement strand
GTGTTGAACCACACGCTCTCCAATTCTTCCGAAACCATTGCGTTTTGCGATAACAGGTATGTAACGATGCATTTCGCCGTACACCTCAATGTTTCTAACGACTTCAACACGGTATAGCTTCAGACCACAATTGAAGTCGTGTAGCTTTATACCCGACATCATGCGTGTAACACCGTTGTATAGTTTTGTGGGTATCGTCTTCGTAATCGGATCGTAGCGTTTCTTCTTCCAACCAGAAACGATATCTAAATTTTCTTCTTTAAGTTGGGTAAGCATAGGTAAGATCTCTTCTGGAGAGTCTTGAAAATCAGCATCCATGGTCACTACGTACTGACCTCTTACACGCTGGAAAGCGGTATTCAGGGCAGCACTTTTTCCGTAATTCCGCATAAAGCGAATGCCCTTCACCGATTCCGGGTTTGCGGCCTTTAGCTCTTTAATTACTTCCCATGAATCGTCGGTGCTTCCATCGTCTACAAAAACGACTTCAAAGCGCAATCCCTGCGCTTGTAAGGTAGATGCTATCCACCGATACAATTCGCGCAGGGATTCCGATTCATTGAGAAGAGGAATAACAATGCTAACCTCTGGTTTATCCATCTTAGCTGTCTAAAGAAATAGAGTTAGTTTCAGGATTGCGTTTGATAATTGCAGCAATGATCAGAGCAACAATACCCCAAACGATCGCCGACCAAATTACAGACATAAGTTGATTTCCAACCGTGAAAGCGTCACCTATTGACTTGGCGGCCTCCTCCATAGCAATATCCATTTGCGATTCAGGCACCCCAAACTTCTCCATCATTGCAGCAGTGTTCTCCATGGCCTTCTCCATCAAATAAGCTGGCAATTCAGGATCGATGGCGTGATATAGCAAAATTTGAAAGATCACTGAAACAGCAGAAAAAACGATTCCCGTGATGAAGGTATTCAAGAAAGCTTCACCAAAGGGCAGAGATCCTTTTTCTTTTCTGATAGCTAATCCAGCCAATACCATAGCAATGACAGGTATCGGAAGCATTATCATACCGAACCACCAATTGGCGAGTAAACTCTTGTCTACGAGGTAAGCGAGGAGGGTGATAACAGAGACAACCAATCCGGCTGCAACTCCATAAATAATAGCTTTTTTGTTCATGGTTTTTGATTCTTGGTTGGTGTGAAGATAGTATTCAAAACCAAAACACGCGAAATATTTTAGGATGAATGGCTACTAACCCGTCGCCAAAGGTAGGAAGCGGGAGACGATTTTCACCACCTCCCGCTTCAAAACCACATCTGAAATAAAGTTAGTGGGTTACGACGGCTTGCTTTGCTATGCGGTTGTTACTAGAAAGAAATACGATTGTATAAGTGCCATTGTACAAATTGCGGACATCAATATGCGCAATGGTGCTGCCCTTGTTGATTGCGGTCGACACTTGCAATCTGCCTTCAGAGTCATACAATTCAACAGAGATGTTCTCCTTCGCTAGACCGTTCAGTTGAACAGCGATGAAATCGCTACTCGGGTTTGGGAAAACAGTCATTTTCATATCCAAAACCTCGTTGTTTAACACAAAATCAGCAGGGTTATAAGTAGAAACAGCCTCGGAGATGGTAACATTGTTTCCTTGCGGACCTGAAAAATTCGATTGTTCAACTATTCCATAATATGTTGGACCTACGACGTATGGAAAAAATGAGTTGTGAGCTTCATCGACAGTGGTAAAATATGCGTAAGTCCCTTCTGGATATTCAGGAGTAACACACATTCTACCATTGTGAATGTCCAGTGTGCCAAATCCTTCAACAAATTCGAAATCTTCGCGGTATGTGCCTATAGGGTATTGAGCATTAACTGCTGGACCGTCTGTAACATCAGTTCCATCTGCATAATGAGTGCGCACAGTTATGTCTCTGTACTTGTATGAAGAAATCATACGTGTGATTCCACCTGAACCATCTTCATTCGCGTATCCGTAAGCCCCGTAAATTGGGTAACCATCAAAAGCATATCCCAAAAGTGGTGAGTGTTGCGTTGGATCAATTACGTACAATCCATCTGCAAGGTAAAGATCGCATACATCAGATATCTCAACAATATCCAAATTGAAAGCCGATGGATTCTGGTGATGGTGATACGCTCCTCCAACCAATTGTCCCATTCCTGGAGGACCTTGAAATATCGGCGATGGATGTCCTTTCGCACAATCGAAACCATCTCTTTCATTCAAGATCGCATCGCGGTTCCACACACCCTGATTGTTGTAAGACATCCCATCTTTATAATCGTAAACAGGAACACCATTAATCAAAACCGCGATAGGCCCGAGTGGAGTTGAAGTTTGAGAACCAGCATTCACAACAGGTACGCGCGGAATTTTGAACAACCATTCATTATCGCTCGCCAAAGCTGGATTTCCATCCAAATAAGGACCAATAATATAGCTTGGAATACCTGAAGACGAAATGTAAACATTGGCATCAGAGTATTGAACTTGAGACACATTTACTTCGTAAGTATCATTTATTGGCGTGCTGTTACCTTCAACGTAATGACGCCCTGTTTCACCTGTTGTATTGATCAACCAAGACGTAATCGCAGGATCTGTTTGAGCATTTACATTCGAGAAAAACAAAATGGCCAAAGCCGAGAAGAAGATTTTCATATTTCAGGTTTTTCTATTTGACGATTGTTTCAGTCGAATCATTCGCGAGGCTGCAATAATTCTTTTGGAAAAGCGAATTCTTGGTTAAAAAGGAATTCACGGTCAGTGAGCGTGAGCATGAAAGAGACCAACTCGACCTTTTGATTTTCTGTAAGTTGTATATTTTCTAAGCGCTTATCTTTTGGAGATGTCAATTCATTGTAATGATTGAGGACCTCGTAGAGAGATTTGAACCGTCCGTCGTGCATATAAGGATACGTGAACTCAACATTTCGCAAAGAGGGTATTTTGAACAGAAGCGAATCGGCAGAAATGCTGGTCACCTCCATTCTTCCCATATCCATTATAGCAGAATCTATTGGAATTCCGTTTGACGCAAAATCGTTCGAAGTAAACAGCGGAGGAGTGTGGCAAATGGCGCAACGTTCAGAAAAAAGAGTAAACCCCTTCTGTTCAACATCTGAGAAAGTATCACTTCCCAGCATCACCTTATCATATTTTGAATTAGCGCTTATGAGCGTAGATGAGAATTGGGCAATCGCGATTAGCAGATGCTGGCCCGTGATAGTTGAATCACCAAAAGCCTCATAAAACTTCTTTCGGTAAAAACTCAGACCCTGCAGTTTATCGATCACATTGGGCATTGACTCACCCATTTCATCGACATGAGTAATAGGTGCCAAAGCCTGCATATCGAGGTGGTTAATGGCACCATCCCACATAAAAGTCGACATCCAAGCCAAGTTCATCAATGCGGGAGCATTTCTTCTTCCTATCCTGTCGTTGATACCGTGGCTCAACGCATGGTCTGTATGAGCAAATGCATTGTAAAGAGAATGACATGAGCTGCAAGAGATTGTGCCATCTCGCGAAAGAATTGCGTCATAGAAAAGCAGTCTACCCAATTGAATCTTCTCCACCGTTAAATTATCATCGGAGATATTGTACACAGGAGTCGGCCAATTATTTGGAATCAGCTGCGACGATTGGACGACTGCAACGGCAGAAAAAAGGAACAACGCCAACCACTTCATTCTGAGCGAAAAGATGATGAAAGACAATCTGACAAATTGTTACCTAGCTCAGAAGGCCTCATTACCGAAGGCGTAGTAAAATACACCTTTTCAGAAAACAGAGCAAGATCGAGAACGATCGAATTGGAGAGGGTGGTAAGTGAAATTTCACGATAAGAATTAAAAGGACTCGCGTATCCACCGAGGTGGAATTGAAATTCAGACCTCAAGCCATCCTTCCAGAACACCCCTTCGAGTTTCGCATTGATGTATCCACTCTGCCAGGTCCAGTACATCCCCAAAGAAGGATCGAGAACACCGCCCATGGCACCAGACACATTCGTTAAACTGTCGATACCGAGGTAAACATGTTTCAACTCATTGATTTGAATTGTCGAAATCGACGACTGCACAGCATCAAAAAGAACATATCCATTCACATCCGCGACCAGCGATAGAAAAAATTTCACTGATGAGAAGTTCAGGCTATCGGCCGATTCATTTGAGTTCAGCGAATACGTTTGGTTCAGCTTCAAGTCAGCAACACCAAAACTGGCAGAGACATTTACATCCTGGGCGTTGCCCGAGACAGAAAAAAACAAAAATGCTATGATTAGAAAGAGCTTCACGATTACTT
>JANRAA010000179.1 GCA_030728235.1 Flavobacteriales bacterium | reverse complement strand
GGATATGATTTGGGAACAACTTCTGCCTTTTACGAGGTTGAAGAAGCGGTCTTCGCGGCTGTTGAAACGCACGTCTTCTCATGCCCTGCCTCGATAACCGAAATACAAGAAACGACGCTGTTTTTCGACTCGGTAACAAATTACATCAGGTCAGATGTCAATGCCAAGATCCAGGTTTACGATGTCTTAGGTAAAATTGTCGTCCAAAGCAACCGTCACGCCAACGGCGTGGATGTGAATGCCCTGCCATCAGGTTGCTACATCGCCGTTAGCAACAAGGCAACGTTGAAGTTCGTGGTGAACTGATGAAGATGATTCTCTACGTCTATTTGTTGGTAATACTTTCTCAAAAGGGGTACATCAAAAACCATTTTGTATAACTTTAGTTTCAAAGAACCCAACTATGAAACACATTCTACTGCTCTCTACTATTCTTTTCTCTGCATTTCTTACTACCGCGCAATGCGACGGTGAACGCTATAGAAACTACGTCTTCGACAGTTTCAACGTCCTCACAAACGTCGAATACGGAAGCAACGTAAAATACGATGGCAACCCACAAACCCTGCTCATGGATGTCTACATGCCCGCTGGCGACACCTATACCGAACGCCCTGTGGTTGTCGTAGCTCATGGCGGATTCTTCGTTTCGGGATCTAAAACTGGTACCGACGTGGTTCCAATTTGTGAACGACTTGCCAAAATGGGATACGTTGCTGTCTCAATCGAATACCGCCTCGGATTCCCAATCACTGGAGCACTTGATGCTGCGATGACAGAGGCTGCCATGCGCGGACTTCAAGACGGAAAGGCTGCAGTGAGGTTCTTGCGGAAAACGGTAGCTGAAGATAGCAACCTCTTCGGAATCGACCCTTCTGAAATCTACTTCGCAGGTTCAAGTGCCGGTGGCTACATCGCCCTTCACTTGGCATACATGGATGAAGAATCGGAGATTCCTGCATGGGTAAACGTCAACAATACTGGATTAGAAGGAGGCCTTGAGGGCAATAGCGGACATCCCGACTACCCGTCGGATGTGAATGCCATCGTGAACATTGCAGGTGCTATTGGCGATACAGCTTGGATTCATCCTGGCGATGAGCCAGCCCTCTTATTTCACGGCACCAACGACCAAACAGTACCTTTCGGGTCAGACATGCAATATGCATTTGGACTACTGCCTGTGTTGGAAGTGGATGGCAGCAATAGCGTCGACATCAAACTCACTGAAGTGGGCATTGAACACTGTTTCGAAATCTACGAAGGCATGGATCACGTGCCACACGTATCCAACGCCGCTATCCTCGACACCACCATCAGCATCATGTCGAACTTCCTATCGTACCAAATTTGCGGCGGAGAGCTCGATTGCTCTTACCGCAATTTAACCGTTGGCATCGATGACATTGCAGCAAACCAAGAGTTCGAAATCTACCCGAATCCTGCGCAGCAGTCGTTCAACATCAAAAACCTGCCTTCTATAAACACTGTTAGCCTTTATAACCAAATCGGACAATTGGCAGATCAACACTTCAATAAATCTGATATCGACATCCAAAACCTCCCAAAAGGGATCTATTTGGTGCATGTTGTTACCGATCAAAAAAGCGAAGTGCTGAGATTGGTGGTTGAATAAGATTATCTCACTACATATTTTGCAGATTACTCAGAGCAAAACAGATAATACTTTCTGTTTTGCTCTGTAAAATCTGTTGTTAATATCCCCGTGCATTTGGCTCCTTCTTTTCTGGGCAAAGACAGAAGTTCAAGCAAAAGGAATCGAAACCGCAACCTAATATCTGACCGAAGCGAGTTTGGGTGCAGGTCTTACCAATATCCGCTGGCTGAGCTTGTCGAATTAGGTGGCTGAGCTTGTCGAAGCCAGCCTTGACCTTTGGTCTTTTCCATGCTTTGTGTTGAGACAAGGTGATAAATGAAGATTGAAAATAGGTAACCATCACGCACCTCTCTCAAACATGACCACAATCTTAACCTTGTGTAACACAAGTCATGTACACTCTCAAAATGAACGACGACCTTCCATGTATTAATTATCTAAAAAAATTACCATGGAACAATATCAAGAAAATGAGATCATCAGCATGCCAAGAATTGGTGATGCTGCTCCAGAATTCAAAGCTGTAACTACCCAAGGCGACATAAACTTCCCTGCTGATTATAAAGGCGATTGGGTCATCCTCTTTAGTCACCCAGCCGATTTTACACCGGTATGCACATCCGAATTTATCACGTTCGCGACGTTAGAAGATAAATTCGCGAAAGCAAATTGCAAACTTGTCGGACTTTCTATCGACGGCCTTTATAGCCACATAGCATGGTTGCGCACGATTAAAGAAAAGATTGAGTTCAATGGAATGAAAAACGTTGAAGTGAATTTCCCTTTGATTGAAGACATCAAGATGGATGTCGCTAAAAAATATGGAATGATTCAACCCAACGAATCAAGCACAAAAGCCGTCCGCGCTGTATTCTTTATCGACCCGAAAGGGATCATCAGAGCCATCATCTACTACCCGCTGAGCCTCGGAAGAAACTTCGATGAGCTATACAGAGTAGTTGTTGCCTTGCAAACTGCCGACGAATTCGGGGTGGCAACTCCGGCCGATTGGAACCCTGGCGATGATGTCATCGTTAGTCCTGCTGGTTCGTGCGGCACCGCCAAAGAACGAATGGCAGATACCGAAATCGATTGCAAAGACTGGTTCTTTTGTACCAAGAAACTTGATAAAGACACCGTTTTGGACAAGGTTTTAAGGAAAAACTGAGCATAAACAACTAACAACCAACAAAAATCGGGTTTGCAGGTCTTACAAGACTTGCAGCCCGTTTTTGTTTTATTCTGCGAAATTACTGATGAAAAGAAATCAACGAGTACCTCCAATTTCAAATGCATCTAGCTCATTAAATTTCACCAAATCATACTCAGGGGATGTTTCGAACAACCACTTCAAAATGCCGACGTGTCCTGCCCCATACAACACCAATATCCGATCATCGCCATCTACCTCAATCGATTGGATGTTCCTGTAAATTCGCAAATTGCGGTTAAACCAAAACATCGACAAAGCATCTGCACCCTCAAAACCAGGCGACGGAAATTGTCCGCCCGCGATGTACGCACCCCAATAACGATCCAGCACTTTGTCTGAATTCAGAAACTTAAAACTTTCGAGCATGGTGTGCTCCAAATCATAAGCTTCTTGGTAGTTGTAAAAAGCAGTGTACCGCTGCGAAATCTCATCATCGCCGCCGAAATAATGGCGTTCAGCAATTGCATCGAGGTAGGGAATTTCTTGCAACAGACTGTCGTAGTACAGCTCTGTCAGCAATCCCATAGCATCGCATCCATAAATGGTATCCAGTCCAAACTGATCAACCAACCGCATCCCAATCTGACTCGATTCATTGGCATACAATTCTTCTCTTCCCGCTTTCCATTCGTTGTAGTTGAACCTCAAATACCCTGTGTTTCGACCAGCCTCAACAATGATCTTCGTAGGCTTAAAAAGTGCGAGGTACGCGTTCAACTCAGCAATCTCAGCTTGTCGCTTTTCCGAATAAATGTTGATTCGGTTCGATTCGTCGGTCACATGGGCATCCAACCCAGGGTAATTGAAATGCCACGCCCCCACCAAAAGCACCTTCGGTAAGGTCTTGTCACCAATCAAAAATGTATCGGGATCTACCGCTATAGTTTGTTGCGAAAATGCTGCGCAAGATGTCAAAAGGTAGACGGCAAAAAATAAAAAGCTCTTTTTCATGATCTATAATTTTCTACAATGCTAAGTGCCCCCCTCTATCTTTCACTACATCAATCGGCCACTCGGCATTCAAATCTGCAAACGCCCTTTTTTATCCGCCGAAAGCGATATCTGGTAAAAAGGAATCGAAACCGCAACCTAATATCTGACTGCAGCGAGTTTGGGTGCAGGTCTTACCAATATCATGTGGCTGAGCTTGTCGAAGCAGGTGGCTGAGCCTGTCGAATTAGGTGGCTGAGCTTGTCGAAGCCAACCTTGACTTTTGGCCTTTTCCTTACCTAGTGTCAAGACAAAGTGACAAGAAGAAACTGAAACATCTCAGGTAGAGTTTACTTCAAACTTCTCAAGAGCTTGATTACAATCCCCACCAACCTTTTTGTCAAGAAAAAGTGACAAGAAATAAAGACTTGCAAGAAACACTAACTCCCTAAAAAAAACTTTGATTTTAGCTTTGGATTTGCGAGGGTATGCACCGACCCCTCCCCAGTCTCAAGTTACGATTCTGCCGAAAATTTCAGTCGTTTT
>JANRAA010000178.1:2610-4334 GCA_030728235.1 Flavobacteriales bacterium | reverse complement strand
TCCGTGAGCATGTCCCAGGTCGTGTGCTACTCAATCAAAAAGCCCTCGAAGAGCCGGCGGCTGAATACATGATTCGGCTGTATGAAGATTTTCGGACGAAGATTGTAGAAAACCAATGAAAACCCTCAGCACCATAGCGTTTTTTATCTGCATCGTGATTCCAGCCTTGGCCGCGTTGGTGCTATCGTCCGTGTACGCTTCCGGCTATTTTCATGCTCAAGAAACCTCCATTGCATCGTTTGTTCAAATGGCCGAGAGCACCCGCTTTTTAAAGGCATTGGGATATACCTTTCTGCTGGCATCTGCCGTTGTTGCCTCTTCAACCTTTGTCGCCTTAAAAATTGTAAAACTGCTCAACCGCAGGATGGAGATTCCGTCGTGGTACCTTTTACCCTTCGCCATACCGCCAGTTGTAGCAGCCTTTTTCGGATTTCATTTGCTTTCGGGCGTGGGGTTGCTCTCCCGGGTATCGCATGCTTTGGGCATCCATTCAACCCCTGTTGACTTTCCCGCTTTGGTGAACGACCCTTTTGGAATAGGCACATTCGCATCGCATTTTATGCTTTGTATGCCCTTTTTTGTCGTCTATTTCATTTACCTGCGCAGTCAACCAAAACTAGAGCAATTGGCAGTTACCGCGCGTACCTTGGGCGCAAACGAACAGCAAGTATGGCGACATATTGTACGTCCGACCTTGCTGCACAAAAGCACACCCCTGCTGCTTGTATTCTTTGTATTCGTCCTCGGCACCTACGAAATACCTCTCTTGCTCGGGTCTCAATCTGTACGCGCAATGGTGCCCGTGATTGTCGACCAGATCAAAGGCTACAACCTAAAAGGCATACCTACGGGCTATGCCATGGCGTTGGTATACAGCGTAATTATCATCATCGTAGCCGCTGGGCTATCTAAGAAAATGAGTCGACAGTATGGTGCGTAGGTTAACCCCCATATTGCTCCTTTCACTGTATGTGTTGCCCATTGCGACGCTCGCCCTGCTGTCGGTAGCTGCCACATGGGAATACCCGCAGCTATTGCCAAAAATGCAAATCAACTTGTTGTCGCGCATTGTTTCAGACGGCGTAGGATGGGGTTTTTTAACCTCCTTACAGGTCGCTTTGCCTGTAGCCATCATCAGCGTGGTGCTTGGCTTTTTGAGCAGTTATCGCTTGTTGGGATCGCGTTACCGCAGTGTATGGTTGTGGTTGGCGCTCATTCCCTTTTGTACCGCACCCGTAATACTATCACTTGAAATGCAGTACTTCTTCATCCGCTTTGGCCTCACAGCGCAGCGTGTGGGGGTAGTAATCGGACAGCTACTGATAGGTATACCGTATGCTACAGTGCTCTTTTCGCTTTTTTGGAGTGCTGACCGTTTGAAACAAGAAGAAGTAGCGCGCACCCTTGGATGTAGCCGACTTCAAATCATGCAGCACATTCACATCCCCGCCGCTGGCGGGATATTGAAGCTCGTTTTTACCCAGCTATTCTTGTTCTCATGGTTCGAATACGGGATGACGCAGATGTTGGGGGTTGGACAAGTGCAAACGCTGCCCGTGCTTATTTTTAAGTCGACCCAAGAGGCCAATCTTGCCCTTGCCGCCGGCGCTTGTTTGGTGCTGATATTGCTGCCTGTTATCTTCATTATCTTCACCCGTAAAATTGCTTTTCGCTGATGCTGGAGATTCGCAACATAGCCAAAACCTTTGGGACAACCCCTGTGC
>JANRAA010000178.1:0-2600 GCA_030728235.1 Flavobacteriales bacterium | reverse complement strand
TTGCCCGTGCCGCAGGTGCGTGTTTGGTGTTGATAGTGCCACCCGTTATCTTCATTACCTTCACCCGTAAAATTGTTTTTTAGCTGATGCTGGAGATACGCAATATTGCCAAAACCTTTGGGACAACCCCTGTGCTGCGCGACGTAAGCTTGCAGTGCAAAGGTGGTGAAACCCTCAGTGTTTTAGGGAAAAGCGGGTGCGGTAAGACCACCTTGTTGAAGATTATAGCCGGACTGATGACGCCCGATGCGGGGACCATTGAACACAGCGGAAAAGACCTCACGCATGTACCCGTGGAGCAACGAGGCATCGTGTATTTGAGTCAAGAGCCCCTTTTGTTTCCGCACATGACTGCTGCTCAAAACATATCTTTTGGAATGCGCATGCGGCGGCGGACGAAAGAAGAGGTGGCAGAGGCGACAGACAGCATGTTGCACGCATTGGGGTTGCAGGAACATGGAGGAAAATTACCTGAAGCCCTTAGTGGCGGACAAAAACAACGCGTTGCATTTGGCCGTGCCCTGCTGGTAGAACCAAAAGTTTTGCTGTTGGACGAGCCATTTGGCAGTTTGGATGCTGGCACCAGAGAAGAGATGCAGCAGTTTTATTTACGCCTCACAAAAACCTATGGCTTTGCCGCTTTGTTTGTGACACACGACGTAAAAGAAGCCCTTGTAACAGGGAGCACCTTCGCCCGCATGGAGCGCGGAGAGCTTACACTTTTTGCAGATTTAGATGCGTTTGTGAACGACCCGAATGGCGACGTAGCGAAAGAGCGCCAGTTTTGGAGAAATTTGAAATGATATGGAAAACCACATAGAGTCGATATACTGGGTATTTACACAATTGTGCAACGATCAGTGCGACCATTGCTACAACCTCTCTGGTCCGCGTGGTTCGCGCATCACCGAAGAAGAGTGCATGCAGATTATTGAGCACTTGCCGCCATCGGTAGGGCGCATCATACTATCGGGCGGAGAGCCACTTGCTGAGAAGCAGAAGTTGTACAACATACTCGACGCCTTGCACGCCAAGTACAAAGGCATAACCCAGATCATGCTGCAGACCAACGGCGATTTGCTGACAGAGGAAATACTAGACACCTTGATAGCAAAAGGTGTTAGCAGGTTTGACATCGCGAGCATAGACCGATACCACAAACATGCTGGAGCGCGACTGATGGATTTGGCGGCTCTTTTTGAATCACGCGGGGTGGATGGCGAAGAGAAAGAGCCCTTGATTGAGATTGACACCTACCTCAACAAAAAACCATTGAGTTGGGGATATTGGGGCGCCACCGAAGACCTTTGGTTGGGAGGCAATTGGGCGCGTGGGCGTGCCATGCAGAAGAATATTTGGAAGCGAGATCCCAACCACAACTTTTGCGCGGTGCTTTCAGGCGGCATTGGATTCTTAACTGGAGCCCCTGGTATTCCGCAAGAGATCTCAATACAGCTTTGGCGCATCAACCCCTGTTGTCCGGGCACTGCCAAACCCATGGGCGACGCACGCATAGACAACGTGATAGACGTCTTACGCCGCGTATCGACCTCGCCAGTGTATCAAAAAATAAACGAAGGCGACCCCATACGCATGGGTGAAAGCGTAGGCATAAGCGAAGAGTTTGCCCGCGCCCGAATGGCCGAGTTGGAGAATATTTGTCTGTGGTGCGATGAGTTTTTCGAGAAGCATTTTGAAGGGTAAGATAAGAGTCATCAGGGTGAGCTATGAGTTTTGAGGGTGGGTATAGAGAAAACGCTATATTTATCTTCCGTGCAATTTCACCATGTCTACCGCCACCCACCGCCTCGCCAAATCCACCCACTATGACGGTGCAGTGCATTACACCCCGCGCATCACATCGCTTACCGACTATTCCCCGTTTGGGAACACCTGGCACATCGTATTCCACCGCATTATTTCTTCGCTGTCCCCCCGTGTCAACAAAAGTTATAACGAAAACGATTGATATTCAGCATTTTAATATTTTAAACTCGCATATCTTTGGAACCAACTAACCAAATTTATGCTTATGTCTTTCTTTATACGCCACTTCGCTCTGCTGCTTGTCCTCGCATGTGTTTCAAGTGAATCAATGGCAATAGTCCAAATCAATTGGACGATGGACGTTTATGATCAAAACGGAAATCCCGCTCCCAGCAATTGGATCGCTCAATTGATTTGGAGTCTCGACGCAGTTGTTAGTCCACCTGACGACAACAACCCTTTCATTCCCACACAGGGCGAAGTCGTTCTTCATGAGCAAATGCTCAATTCTTTCGGATCACCTGGCTTTATCGTTCCCGATTTTTATGAATTCGATGATGTCATTGCAGGTGGCTATGTGTACGTGCGTATATTCAATAGTGCCCCTTCAAGGTATGGAGACAGCGAGTTGTCGACCGAGCCACTATTCATTACCAACGACCCTTTTGCATTCAATGGATTTGAAAATATAATTGTCTTTGTTGATACTCCAGTTGCCAACTGCCCTGCGGTAGGAACGCCATGCGACGACAACGACCCTTGCACATTCGACGACCAGGAAGATGGGAATTGCAATTGTGTGGGGACGCCAATCCCATGCGACGACGGCAACC
>JANRAA010000177.1:14256-23511 GCA_030728235.1 Flavobacteriales bacterium | reverse complement strand
TCCGCAACCCATCTCGAGAATCCCTTTCGGTTGATCTTCGATAGGACGGTTAAACAGTTCTATAACGATTTCATCTATTCTTTTGAAATAAGTGGCATGAGCGCCACCACTACCCCATACATTCATTGCTCGGTCCACGTGTTTTTCATCTTCACCATCAGACAGTTCTCTGAGTTTTTTGGCATCTCCAAAAATAAAATCTTGGGTATGTCTGAACATAGGGAGATAAGAGACCGTCACACCGTATGAACTTGCTCTCCTGGCAAAGAATAGTCCTCGATCAGTAAACTGAAACGTTTCATTCTTCTGTTTAAACCATCCCAAGTAGGTAAAGAATGAGAGTAGTTTATAGAAACTTTCGGGGTTTTCATGATATTCATCGGCTCTGAACGATGCCTCCATGAAATATTTATGAAACATACCCCCCATTCCAAGATGGACGATTGTGGGTCCGATCAGAGCACCCTCGATGTGCTTAAGCACTTGATTTTGTACCTCTTGCAGAATTGGATTTGAGCTTTCAGCAAGTCCGAACTTGTTTTGATAATTCGCACATATTTTCTCCATCACATTGAAAGCTTCGACAGAGAACTTTCTCGGATGGTGCTTACCAGAGATAGACATGAGGTCTACGATATCTTTATAGAGGTAAAACAAAGAGAAAGCGAACTCAGATTTATCGTTACATGCGTATTGAATTTGGTCTGTTTCGTTATTGACGATTTGATTCAGCCAACCTTGAGAAGCAAGCACACGCAAGGCAACATTGAGGTATCCTTCATTGGCGTTAAATTCTGCAGCGAGCACAGATACATTCACAACTTCTTTTTTCAGAATAGAGGAAGTTACATTGTTGTTGTGAAGAGCGAATGCTATTGGTGCGGTAACGATTCCATCGAGGTGGCGGAAAATGTCGGCGCGGAGGGCGGATTGTTCTGGTTTTGAAAGCATGGATGTAAAATAGTGATAAAACCAAAAGTACAGAACCATTTTATCCGCAGTGTTATAAAATTCGAATTATACGATTGCGGATAGGCTACTAAAACAAACTTTAAAACAATAAAACTGACACAAACAAAATTCTAACCTACATCCACAAAGTCGCTGTCAAACCTGCAGACTTCTATTCTACATTCGTGCAAACTAAAACACGTTATGGACCTTCAGACACTAAAAAAAATCGCAGAAAATGAAGATGAATCACGCGAATACTTCAAAACGTTGCGAGAGAAAAATGGAATCCAATGTTCAAGATGTAAGTCTAAAAACCATTATTGGTTTCAGTCTTCTTGGCAGTGGAAATGCAAAAATTGCTCAAAGCCTATAACTTTGAAAAGCCAGACAATATTGATGCACAGCAACTTACCTATAAGCACATGGTTTAAGGCTATCTTAATTTTGAGCACATCAAAGGCTAACATCTCAGCATCAGAAATGCAGCGCAGGTTAAACTTGAAACGCTACGAAAGCGTTTGGTTTATGATGCATAAACTTCGACTTGCTATGGGACAAACACTTGTTAGAATGATTAATTTCGATCTATTTGAAGTTCAAGCAGATCAATGCGCAAACGTTTCATTGATTAGGAAAATACCGAAGTTAAAAAACCAGCAAAAAGTGACAATTGCTTCAGCTTTTAGAAATTTCCAAAATGAAAATCCAATGACGATGGATCGACCAATTCTAATTCATTCACAAAAGAATTACATATGGGAACATGAGTTGAATCTAAAAGAGAAAAGCATCGCACGTAGAAGATATTTCCTCAAAAGATTAAACCGGCATGCACGGCATTCTTTGCCCGAAATAGATTTGAAACATTCACCAAAAGAAGGAGCTAATACCAGAATTCTCGAGAATTTTCAATCGAAAATCTCAACCATCCACTTAGGAGTGACCCTTAGATATATCCAGAAATACCTCGATGAGTTTTCATTTCATGGAATATTTGATACGGTTCGGAAATTCGAAATTGGCATCACCTTCAGTCTGCTAAATGAATCTTGGGGAATTCCTTCCAGTTAGAAAAGCAAGAAGAGTAACTTTTTGGAACGTCAAGAAAGATGGCCTTATACATCTTCGCCTTTCATCATCTTGTTCCAATACAAACTTGGCAAAATATACTTTTTCAACATCCATAAACGCCAATGTTCTTTATTCGAATTAAACACTAACATTTGTTTGAGTTTCGGATCTGGGATAAAATTGTTTTGGTAATCGAATTCTGCTAACACCATTTTTCCATAACCAGTTACAAGTGGGCAAGATGAGTAGCCATTGTATGTTTTTGTACCAAGTCCTTGATGACTTAATATATGACGCACATTATCAACCACGACTGGCACTTGCTTGCGAATGGCAGCTCCTGTTTTTGCAGTCGGAAGTGCGGCTACATCGCCTAATCCAAAAATATTCTGATAGGTCTTATGTTGAAGCGTTGCAGTGTCTACATTTAACCAACCCGCCTCATTCACCAAAGGGGATTCTTTGATAAACTTGGGTGCTGTTTGCGGTGGGGCAAGGTGAAGCATATCAAACGGCATTTCGATACTACTAGACCCTGACATTGTCTCATTCAAAACATTCCCTTCATTCACAACACATTGATTTTCACTTGGCGCCACGCTTTTAAAAGTCACTATTCTGTTTTCTCCGTCTATCTTTACTGGTGCATAAAACGGCTTGAAATGAATGTTGTAGCGATGGATAACTTCCATAAGGGTTTCCGCTATCGGTTTCACACCAAAAATTACCGAACCGGGCATAGCTAAAACAACATTCGTTTTAGACTGTCGGCCATTCTTCCTAAAATAATCGGCAGCCATATATGCCATCTTCTGAGGTGCTCCTCCACATTTTATTGGTGTTGTCGGCTGAGTGAAAACAGCGTTGCCCCCATTAAAATTTCTTAGCACTTCCCAAGTATGCTCTGGATTCGTATAATTCGAGCACACTACACCTTTCCCAAGCGATTCTGTTAGCCCCTCGATTAAAGAAGTATCCATTACCAAACCAGGGGCTACAACAAGGACTTCATAGTTCAGCTTTAATCCTGATTTCAAGGTTATGGCATTTTCTTCGGGCTGAAAACTATCTGCATACTCTTTAATCCAACTTACCCCATTTGGCATAACAGAAGACATTGGTCTCTCAGTTTTAGCCATATCATAAGTACCTGCACCTACCAATGTCCAAGCTGGCTGATAAAAATGTTTATCTGAAGGCTCTATAATTGCAATATCGAGTTTTGAATCTTTCTTCAATAGTTGAGAAGCTACCATAATACCTGCAGTTCCACCTCCGATAATTATAATTTGATGATTTGTCTTCATTTGATGGCTGTTTATAATTTGAGTGTAAGCAACGAAAAGTAATTGAGGCGATTTGTAACTTATATCACACTATCGCAATAATCCTTAGTAAACTCTTATCCGTATTTGTATAAAATGTGTTTTATAGAACTGCGGATAAACTACTTTTGGTTATCCAAAAACATCAATCTATGTGCGGCCTCCTCGCCTTCTCATCCCCAACCCCCATCTCCCCCCCAACCCTATCCTCCCTATTCACTCTCAACGAATCACGAGGTACCGACTCCGCCGGATTCTTCGCCGAAACGCTTTCTCTAAACCCTTACATCAAAAAAGCGCTCGGCCCTTTCTCCAAATCTCTCTCACTTTCTTTCAACCCACCGCAAACAAACCTGTTCATCGGTCATACCAGAGCTGCAAGCGTGGGAAATGTCTCCATCGAAAATGCTCACCCCTTTCATTTCGGCTCTGTTATAGGTGCGCACAATGGCACGATTTCAAACTTCAAAAACCTGATCGATCATTACGCGCAATACAATACCGCTGTCTTCAATCATGAAAATCTAAATATCGACTCTAAACTGATTTTCGCAGCACTAAACGAATTCGACGATTTAAGGGTACTTACAGACATCCAAGGAGCTGCTGCGCTAATCTGGCGCGACAAACGAAATGCCCTACCTTACCTAAATGTTTGGAGAAACCTTGAACGACCTCTGCATTACGGATTCATGCCAAATACTCCTGACATGTACATCTCATCCGAAGATGCTGCACTCTTTGAAATTGGTTGCGTCAACATAACAGATTTTAACCCGTTCACGCTCTATCAAATACATGAAGGAAAAATAATAAGCTCTGCAAAAACCAATATGTGAACTACATAAAAATCATGAAAACAAAAACAGCCAAGGCGACCAACAACACGATCTTTACGATTTTCAAAAACAACTCACTACGCCGCTGATTCTGAGCCGACTCAAAAGCAGCATGCTCCATCCAGTTTTCTCCGTCCTCGTATCCGTCTTCTATTAAAATGCGATAAGCAAAATCCACGCGCTCGGCGTCTACAAATAACTTCACCCCTCCTATGGCATTCGCATAAAAGTTCAATACCTGAGCCGTCAATTCGTCTTCCAAAGCAACCTCCACTCCCCTGCTCTCAAGAGCCAATTTGGCCATGTATGCCTCCTGCGGAAATGAAAAGGTTCTTATCAATACGGGTTGTTTCATATCCTTAAGATACAAATTTATGGGGTATTCGTCCACTCTCTGACGTTGCCGCGTTCATCCCATACCTTCAATTCAAAACGCTTGGTATGCGATGTTATCTTCTTATCACCAGCGTCATACCACAACAAAGCTCGCTTCGGATCCCAATGCATTCGCACCCATTCTCCATCAGCCTTGGCCTCATAACGAGATATTCCCGATAAATTATCTGAAATATTAAATGATATCTGCGCTTTGGCCCCTTTCTTGGGCAATACAAATTCTCGCTGCTTTATGGTCGGCGAAATATCGTCTATCCCAACACAAAAAACACCAAACTCTTTGATATCCAATATCATCCAACCTAACTTATATGCTCCTCCCAATGAAATATACTTCGAGCCATCATACCGCATTATCACCAATTTATCTTCTTTCCCTGGCGCTACTTCTCTTGTCTTTATCTTCAGCACATAAGTATCCTGTAATGGGGTCATCCTGTCGCCAATCTCGTATAACATTGAATATAAACTGGCATCTCCTTTCCGAGGCGCTATCCAAACGTCGGCGTCGTCATACAATCTACCTTCTGGCATATAAATATTGCAACTATCTGTCCGCAAGGTATTTACACTGTCATACTTAAAAACCTTTACTCCTCTCGGAGCTAAATCGGATTGTGCACTTTGTGCTTTTCGCCTCACGCGGCGGATGTTAATGCTGCAGCTCGATTTGTTGCCGTGCACGTCTTTAACCTCTACAGCTAATGTGTGAACTTGGTCGTCCTGAAGCTCAATCTGTCCGTTATCTCGTATTGTCTTGTAAATGGGCAGCCTGTTGTAAGGAAGTCTGTAGGTTTTGTGAACGCTAGACTTGTTCTTCTTAAACGCGGGATACAAGGCATGGGCGTTGAGAAATCGGTTGGCTGAAAAATCAAGGATGTCCATCTCTTGCTTGTAGACTTCTTCTCCATCCAAACTCATAACAATGGAGTAAATACCACACAGATTTGAATTGCCATCCAAAACGTCTATGGTGTGAATACCTATACCTATTGGACCCGATACGTCAATAACTCCTTTCTGCTGCAGTGTGACTTTTCCCGTAGTGCTCACCGCTGCTATGTACAATTCCTGACTGCCCCCAGCAACTTCACTGGTATCTGAAACGGGTATCACATACAACCCTTTGATCACGGGCGCCTGATGATCGGCAATAGCGAAATCCCATAACAATGGATTTAAGGGAAACTCTGTTGCTGTTTCACGTATCTCGTAGTGCAAATGCGGACCTCCACTGCTGCCTGAATTGCCACTCCGACCTATCACTTCTGATGAATCAACGAAAAGGGTATTCGGCTCTGGGTACCATTCGATTTCCCAGGTCTGCTGCCGGTATTGCTCGGCTAGCAACATTGAGTCTATCTTCGGACTGAACGACTGCAAGTGGGCATATACTGTCGTTAAGCCGTTCGGATGGTCTATGTACAAGGCATTCCCAAATCCATAAGGCCCAACTTTAACTCTGCTAACTGCCCCTGCCTGCGATGCATATACTTTTAACCCTTCTTTCCCCTGGGTCTTGATGTCCAATCCGGTGTGAAAATGATTGCTCCGAAACTCTCCAAAGTTGCCACTGAGGTTCAATGGTATGTCCAAAGGTGAGCGCAAGCCTGTCCGTGTCCCTTGCTGGGCCGACGTTTCCAAAATTGCGGATATACTTAGTAAGACGAAGATTATTCTCATCACTGCCATAACGCGAAAATAGGCCGCTACCTTGTCTCCAACTGCCGCAACTGCCTAAAGTTGTTGACACTTCGCTATTTATCGGCTATAGTTTCTCTGGCCTTCTCACTCGCTTATCTCGGCTAAATCGTAGGCTTTCAAGATGTTCAGACTTATTAACGCGCTTCGGTTAAGGGGATTTGTAAAATCATTCCTGTAAATCACAAATTCATTCTTACTTTTGCATGGGTCGTTAGACTTTTTACGAATTAGATGAACCGCGTAGTCTCCGATATAAAACACCATGTCTCTAGCTTGCTGGATGAACGTTTAATGCTTCAAAGTAAAATCGAAGAATTGAATGCCCAAGTTGAAGATCTGCGTCTGTCGCTGATGAATAAGGAACGCGAAATCGAAGCGTTAGAAGAATCTAACAAAACCCTAAAAATCGCTAAAACATTGACCGGCACTGAAGAACATTCCGATGCTAAACAAAAGATCAATGAGTTGGTGAGAGAAATCGACAAGTGTATTGCGCTCCTTCATAAATAAACACGCATGAGTGAGTTGTCTATCAAAGTGAAAATAGCCGGACGGCAATATCCCCTCACAATAAAACGTGATGAGGAAGAACTGATCCGTGAAGCCGCGAAAAAGGTAGACGACAACGTGAAATTCTTTCAGGAAAACTACGCAGTGAAAGATCGTCAAGATCTTATTGCCATGACTGCCCTCCAAATGGCCACTTTGGCGCTGAAAGCTCAAAAACAACCGGTAGACAACTCCCTGCTATCCGAGTTGGAAGACATACGCAAACAACTACAAGATGCTCTCGCTTAACTTAATGTGTCTGATGTGCCACATTTAGAACTTGTATGGAATTATTACCAATAGCCATTGGGGCTATAGCAGGAGTAGTAATAGGCACCGGACTAGCCTACCTACTCTTCACCAAACTACTCGATAAAAAAGCCCAAGAAATTGTCCGCGAAGCCGAAGAAAAAGGCGAAAATGTCAAACAAGCTAAAATACTTCAAGCAAAAGAGAAATTCCTCGCGCTGAAAGAAGAACACAGCCGAGAATTAAAAGAACGAAACAAAAAAGTTCAGTCAGGCGAAGACCGCATTAAAGCACGCGAATCACAGCTTTCTAAGCAAATTGAACAAAATAAACGCACCGAGACTGACCTCCAAAAGGTGCGCGAAAACCTTTCTAAGCAACTAGAAATCGTTGAGAAAAAACAAGGCGATCTCGACAAAGCACACCTGAAATCTGTTGCCGTTCTTGAAGAAATAAGTGGTATCTCTCAAGAAGAAGCAAAAGGCAAACTTATGGACGAGCTCAAACAAGAAGCACGCGCCATGGCTAGCCACCAAATTCAAGAAATACTTGATGACGCGAAGCTGAAAGCAAACGCCGAAGCGAAAAAAATCATCATCCAGTCTATCCAACGTGTTGCTACTGAACACGCTATCGAAAACTCTGTATCGGTATTTAACATCGAAAACGACGATATCAAAGGTCGTATCATCGGCCGCGAAGGAAGAAACATCCGAGCAATAGAAGCTGCTACAGGTGTCGAAATCATTGTCGATGATACCCCAGAAGCTATCATCCTGTCTTGTTTCGATCCTATTCGCCGCGAAATAGCACGCTTGTCGATGCACCAATTGGTGAGCGACGGACGTATCCACCCAGCGCGTATCGAAGAAATCGTAAACAAAACACGCAAAAACATCGAAGAAGAAATCATGGAGGTCGGTAAACGTACCTGCATCGATTTGGGTATCCACAACCTGCACTCTGAATTGATCAGAATGGTGGGCCGCATGAAATACCGCTCTTCTTACGGACAAAACCTCCTTCAACACTCACGCGAAGTAGCAAACCTCTCTGCTGTAATGGCGGCTGAACTCGGACTAAACGCGAAAGCGGCGAAACGAGCTGGACTGCTTCACGATATCGGTAAGGTGTTCGATGAAGAGTCTGAAATGCCTCACGCAGTACTCGGTGCTAAACTCGCTGAGAAATACGGTGAAAAACCAGACATCATCAATGCAATCGGTGCCCACCACGATGAAATGGAAATGACTACCCTCCTTTCCCCAATCATCCAAGTGTGTGATGCCATCTCTGGTGCGCGCCCTGGCGCTCGTCGCGAAGTGGTTGAAAGCTACATCCAACGTCTGAAAGACCTCGAAAACCTTGCACTCGAATTTCCTGGTGTAACGAAGTCTTACGCAATTCAAGCCGGACGTGAACTGCGTGTTATGGTAGAAAGCGATCAAGTTACTGATCAACAAGCGGATCAAATCTCTTTCGATCTATCGCAAAAAATTCAAACCGAAATGACCTACCCTGGCCAAATCAAAATCACTGTGATTCGCGAAAAACGAGCAGTGAACTACGCACGTTAATCCTTACATCGCAATACAAAAAAGTCGGTTTAGGCCGACTTTTTTATGCTTTCTACTTTGCTTCAAGCCCGTCCAAAAAGGATTATTCGCTTTTCTTTTGAATGCACCCATTTGAAAACCTATATTCGCACAGCAATTCCCCGTGAGCATACGCGAAAAATTCATAAAATCATTTGGGTGGCAAGCGCTGAATGTCACAAGCCAGGTTATCCTGCAACTTGTCTTCATTTCCATACTCGCCCGCCAAATAAGTGAAGAAGCCTTCGGCGTAATGGCCATCGCCCTAGTAGTGGTCGGATTCATCGAAATATTCTCGCAAATCGGCATCGGACCAGCACTCATCCAACGGAAAAATCTGACGCAAGAACACCTCAATGGCGCTTTCTTCATTTCGGTTATTCTCGGAATCGCTTTCACGGTGGGCATGTACCTCCTCGCCCCATCAGTGGCTGAATACTACGAACACCCGCCTCTTACTTCGGTGCTAAGGTGGATCAGCCTGAGCTTCTTCATCTCCGCCCTCGCTATCGTGCCGCGTAGCATGATCATCAAAGAAATGGAGTTCAAAAAGTTGTTCTTCAGCTCCGCAAC
>JANRAA010000177.1:5610-14246 GCA_030728235.1 Flavobacteriales bacterium | reverse complement strand
CAGCAATGACGATCGGAAACTTGGGCGTAGGCCTCGGTCTGGCTTTCAATGGTTACGACCTATGGGCTTACGTATTCGCTCTGCTTTCTCAAAACACGCTGATGACGATTCTCTACTGGATTTACAAACCGGTTAAAATCGGCATGTCTTGGAACTGGGAAACAACAAAAGACATGATCCGCTACGGTGGCGGAAGCACGCTGTTCAACATGTTCAATTACGCTGCTACCAAAGTCGATACGCTAATCGTAGGGAAATATGCACAAACTGATTTTGCAGGTGCCGACATGGAACGTTGGCGCAATACGGGTATCTACGATCGGTCGGTTTATCTGATGGGACTGCCTATTACGGTGCTCGGTAAACTGTCTGATAGTGTCATGTTCTCAGGCCTGTCGCAACTGCAAGACGATAAAGCACGCATGCAAAGGGCCTTCCTTAGCGCTGTTTACCACATCGCTATCTTGGTAATCCCCGGTAGCGTGTTCATGATCTTCTTCGCCGAACAAATAACCGTTCTCTTCCTTGGTCCTAAATACCTCGATGCTGTGCCGCTGGTGCAAATCCTCTTCGCAACTGTAGGTTTTCGATCGGTAATCAAAATCGCTGACTCCATAGTGCGCGCCATGGATCGGGTCTACACCGCCAGTCTCATTAAGGCGTCGTTCCTTATCTGCGTAGCAATCGGCACGTATTTCGGTTTAAAAAGCGGACTTCATGGCGTAGCGTGGGCGCTGGTACTGGCCGTTTTCATCCAATTTGTTTTGATCATGGGGTTCTCTCTTCATTTGGTCGACCTGAAGCCAAACCGACTGATCAAAAAATTTGTGCCCGCAATGCTCATCAGCGTTGTGGTGGCTGTGGCATCATACATTGCAGTGAAAATAAACGGAAACATAAGCGACAATCAATTTGTTAAACTTATTGTGGGCCTATCCGTAAACACTCTTGCTCTTGGAATAGTCGCCTGGTTCGCTCCGTTTGTTTTTAAACAGGGCAAAGACGATATCCTCGATGAATTGGCCTCTCGTTTGCCTGTTCAAGCATTAAAAAAGCGTTGGAAAAAGTAAACATGTCGAACGATCTTCTGAAAATTCAGTCGTTTTTTATTTCCCTCCTCGTCGTCGCGAATGTTGCAGCTCAAGCTCAATCGCTCAATACTTCGTTGTCGGTTTTTATGCCCGATCTCTCGGGTTCTCTTTTCGTCAATGGTGCGCACGGCACCGATGTGAATGCCACTGCGTCAATTGACTCTTTGCCAAGCGGTGACTGTCTGATTGATATTGCTCTTGTGGATAGCGCGGCAACGCACTTGCGAATGAATGTCTTCCTCATTGAAGGTCAAGCATATGCTCTCTCCATTTCGAAGTCGCAAGATGAGTACATGGCTGTTTTCGGTCTCGATGGCGGTCAAGGCAGCGCCTTGGATGTCCAATCTTTCAACGCGCCAAATACTTCGTGTTCATTTCCATGCACTACCTACCGATTGAACAACCTCAATCAGCAAATCGATGAAATAGCTTTCGAACGCCAACGCCTCACCTTCATGAAGCGATCCGTTCCTGAATACTGCCTCACAACACAACAAATCGGTGACCTTGCTCTCAATCTAGACGATGAAACCTACCGTTTGGATTTTCTGCTTTTCGCATATGAATTCTGCTTCGATCAGCGAAATTTCATCCGCCTCCAAGAGATGATCGTCCTCCAAAGAAACAAACTGAAATTCCTGAATCTGGTCGATTAAAACGCCTGCTTTCACATCCCTGCCGCGTGCAGGAAAAAAAGAGGAAAAAAACACGATGTATTAACGTCTCGCCACGTTAAAATTCAGACTTTTGTGGTCAGATAAATGACCCATGAATAAGGTACACAACTTCTCTGCAGGACCTTGCATTCTGCCTCAATCAGTTCTCGAAGAAGCTTCACGCGCAGTGGTAGACTTCAACAACTCCGGACTTTCTCTCATTGAAATATCGCACCGCAGCAAACCTTTCGTAGATGTTATGGAAGAAGCGCGTTCACTAGTGAAAGAGTTGCTAGAGTTGCCAGATAGATACGAGGTGCTATTTCTGCAAGGTGGTGCATCTTTAGGGTTCTTGACCACAGCCTACAACTACTTGCCTGTTGGCGCAAAAGCCGCCTATATCGACACCGGAACTTGGGCTAGCGGCGCCATCAAAGAAGCGAAATTGCTCGGTGATGTCGATGTTATCGCTAGCTCTGCTGATTCGGGATACAACCACATCCCAAAAAACATTGTCGTTCCGAACGATGCCGCATACTTGCACTTTACGTCGAACAATACGATCTACGGAACACAATTCCAGGAATTTCCAAAAAGCGACATTCCGGTTGTGTGCGACATGAGTTCTGATATCTTCTCAAAACGCATCAAAGCAACCGACTTCGCAATGATATATGCGGGTGCACAGAAAAACATGGGTCCTGCTGGCACTGTGGTGTACATCATAGACAAAGAACAACTCGGTAAAACAGGCCGTAAAATACCAACTTACCTCGACCTCGAAAAACACATCAGCAAAGATTCAATGCTGAATACTCCTCCTGTTTTCCCTATCTATGTAAGCATGTTAACGCTTCGCTGGATGCGTGACCTGGGTGGTGTTGACGCCATCGAAAAACGCAACATCGAAAAGGCACGGGTGATGTACAACGCCATCGATAGCAATCCACTTTTTAAAGGACATGCTACCGCTGATAGCCGCTCTCACATGAATGCTACATTCATGTTGACCGATGAAAGTTTGTCTGAAACATTCGATAGCATGTGGAAAGCAGCTGGAATATCAGGTTTAAAAGGTCACCGCTCAGTTGGTGGATACCGTGCTTCAATGTACAACGCATTGCCGGTTGAAAGTGTACAAGTATTGGCAGATGTAATGGCTGAATTGGCCCGAGTAAAAGCATAAGAAATGAAGATTTTAGCAAACGACGGAATAAGCAAGAGCGGAAAAGATGCTCTAGAAGCTGCTGGATTTACGGTTATCACCGAAACGGTACCTCAAGATCAACTGGCCAATGCAATCAACGCTGAAGGGTATGTAGGCGTGCTTGTGAGAAGCGCTACAACAGTGCGCAAAGATGTTATCGACCAATGTCCGAATCTGAAATTCATAGGCCGCGGTGGCGTAGGTATGGACAACATCGATGTTGCTTACGGACGTGAAAAAGGCATCAATGTCTTCAATACACCAGGTTCTTCGTCGGGATCTGTTGCTGAATTGGTAATGGCGCAATTGTTTGATATGGTTCGCTCATTGTACGATAGCAATCGTCAGATGCCTGCCAACGGACTTTCTGAATTTGCTGCTCTTAAAAAGAAATACGGAAAAGGGGCTGAATTGAGAGGTAAAACACTAGGTATCATTGGCTTCGGAAGAATCGGCCGCGAAGTGGCTTCATACGCTTTGGGATGTGGAATGAAGGTGATCGCTTATGACCGCGTGCCTTCGCACACTCCTGTAAAGCTTAACATTTCTGGTTTCGGAAGCATCGATGTAAATGTTGAACAAGTTGAGTTCAACGACTTATTGGCAAATGCCGATATGATTACCCTGCACGTTCCAAAACAAGATGGTGGCCGCGCTATTCTTCGTGCTGAAGAATTGGCGATGACCAAAAAGGGCGTCTACTTGGTGAACACTGCACGTGGCGGATCAATCGATGAAAATGCTCTTTTGGAAGGATTGAACAGCGGACATATTGCTGCCGCAGCGTTGGATGTGTTTGAAAATGAGCCTACTCCACGTCAAGACCTGCTTTCTCATCCACGCATTAGTTTGACGCCGCACGTTGGCGCTGCTACGCTGGAAGCACAAGATCGCATCGGCCTTGAACTTGCTGATAACATTATTGCCATGCTTGGCGTACAAGCCTAAGTATAAAACAAACCAGATGTCCATTTTACTTACGCGCATTTCTATAGCACTTTCATTGATCGTCCTGATTTCATCATGCGGCAACAACGAAGCAGTTGATCCTTTTAACCCAGAAGCGAAGGCTCTTCAACGCTCAGCATTGAATTTATACAGAACGAAGCCTGATAGTGCGTTGGCGATGTTAGACAAAGCAGCGAAAATAGATCCCTCGTTCTACTTGGTTCACAACACCAAGGCGATGATTCTGAGTAGCAACAAACGGTACGACAAAGCAGTTGCAGCATTGCATCAATCCATAGCGATCAACGAAACACAGCCTGAAGTTTTCCTTCAAATGGGACTGCTGCACGATCGTTTGGCGGAAGAAACCCGAGCGAAATCATACTACTCACGTGCGCTTGAAGGATTCTCAAATCGTCAAACTGGAGGTGGAGAATTCACAACGCAAGATGCTGTGAACAAAGCGGTTGCTATGTTTATGCTCGACCAACCAGAAGCCATTCAAATGATGAAAGAGTTGATGGCTGATAGTCCTGAAGATCCTTTCGTTCAATACGTCTGCAACAACAACCCAATGTGCTTCGAGGGCTTGTCGAAAGTTGAATTACTCAACCAACTGCTTGATCGTCAAGACTGATTGGTGTCGTTTTTTGCTACCATCTTCAATACACCTTGATTTTCGAGTGCATAGCGCAACAGCATGTGCACTCCTTTTAATCCCAATTTCAAGGCGATGTTCTGACGGTGATTGCTCACTGTTTTCTCGCTGATATACAACTCATCTGCAATACTGCGTGAGGTCATGTTTTGAGCTATCATGCCCAAAACCCGAAGTTCTGTTGGCGTTAAATCTGATATACGTCCGTCTTGTTTCACTGAACGCTTGCGCAGCGATTCGCGCATCTGCGGACTGATGTAGGTTTTGTCGTCAAATACTGCCTCAATGCAACTTCGTATCTCAGTTACGGCATTTTCTTTCAAAACATAGCCCATCACATTGCTTTCCATTGCCAAATCCAAGGCCGTTGGGTTGTTGTGCATGGTAAGCATCACTTTCTTGATTTCCGGAAAGTTGGCTTCTAATTGACGCGACAGCTCCAAACCATTCATACCAGGCATTTCAAGATCCAGAATCACCAAATGCGGCCGCATGATCTTAACAAGTTGAATCGCTTCTTGTCCGTCGTGCGCCAAATCAACCACGCAATTCTTCTGATCCTCCTGAATTACTTCTGCCAGCCCTTTTAAAAAGATGGGATGATCATCTACGATGATGATTCTTTTAATCATGCTGAGTGCTTTTTGGAAGAATGAAAACTAAACTACTGCCTTTTCCATGAGCGGAGTCAATTTGAAACTCACCACCAAGAAAATCAACGCGTTCTTTCATCCCGAGAAGGCCTAAACCAGATACTTTTGCAAATACAATCGAAACATCGAAACCATGCCCATCGTCGGAAATGTAGATGCGCAAACGATCACCCAAATCTTTTACTTCACACGAAACCTTCGTCGCCCTTGCGTGCTTCACAATATTCTGCAGTCCTTCTTGTATCATTCTGAAGACATGGATTTCGGTTTCTTTTCCGAAGGCTCCATCTAGTCCATCAAGCCTGCTCTCCACATTCAGCTGGGTGGTAATCTCAATATCTTTCAAAAGTTCATTGATACTGCCTTCCAAACCAAGAATCTCGAGGTGAAAAGGGCGCAAAGAATAGCTGATCTGCCTTACTTCTTGAATGGTATCAGCCACGGCATCCTCAACTTTTTGCAACGGCGAATGGTCGCTTTCTTCATCGTAATTTCCACGAATCTTCTGCAGGTGATTCTTCACCATCACCAAACTCTGCCCGATGCCATCGTGTAATTCACCCGCTACTCGCTTGCGTTCATTCTCTTGCCAACGAATCATCTCTTCGGCAAAGTGCTTCTGCCGACGACGTTTGCGTTTCAGTTCTTGGTTATGTCGGTAAATGAAAAACAGTACTATGATCAAACTGAAAACCAAAAATCCTGCACCAAAAATGATCCAAAGACGTTCAATGGCATTGTCTCTTTGTTCTATTTCCAAAAACTGACGCTCCTTTTCAATCTCCAGCTCAGCAATCTGCTTCTCCTTTTCTGCAGTCTCAAACTTGGTGCGCATTTCATTGAGCTGCTCTTGAGTCGATTTACTTAAAATTTCTTCGCCTATCTCATGATAACGAACGTAATGAACAAGAGCCGAATCGGGCATATTCAGAGCCACAAAGGCATCCGATAAACTTTTATGGCTGTACATCTGCCCTTGTTTCGAACCTACTGAATTACAAATGACAAGTGCTTTATTTAGCGGATCTATCGCTTTGGAAGGAGAGCCCGATTCAATCCACATAATCGCTCTGTTTACATAAGCTTGGGCAACACCTTCTTTATTGTCTAATTTCGTACACACCTCAATTGCGCGTTCAAAATACTCACTCGCCTGTTCAAAGTCTCCCATGTTTTTTGAACAAACAGCCAAGTCTTGGTAGAGGGTAGCAATAACCAAATCAGGAGCCTGCTTCGATTCAAGAAACATCCGCAATCCTTCTTCATTGATTTGAAGCGCCTCTTTATAATTCTCTTGAACCTGATGAACCAAAGCTATATGAGACATGGTTCGCACTATGGCTAGGGTATCACCCGAGGCAAGAGCCATTTCATTGCCACGTTTGTAATAATTCATAGCATCCGACAAATTGCCTTGATAAAAAGCCACATGTCCTGCATTCGTGATCGCCGAGATCTTAACTTCCTGCTTATCAGTATATTCAGCTTCTTCTAATGCCTGAATAAAATGTTCCAACGCATTGTCGTATACGCCGCGATTTAAATACACAACCCCTTTGGAATTGAGGGCCTTGGAGATTAATAAATGCGATGCCAATCGCCTACCAACATGCTCAGCACTGTCGAGATAGAACATGGCTTTATCATATGCCGAGGTTTGCTCGAATATGACTCCTAACTTAAATAAGACTTCGAAAAATTCATCAGATTCCTCACCGATTGATGGCACATCTGCATGCATCAACAATGAAATAGCTGAGTCGGGATCAGCCTGCTGCAGCAGTGCTGCCTGGTCGAGTATCTTTTGTAAGCTCTCTTCCTCTGCTGCGCAGACTGAAACCCATACTCCTAGTATTAGGGAGAGAATTGAAAATGCAATTCGGAAATTCAACATGGTTATAAAGCGAAAATACAGTCAATCAGCGACCTGCATATAGGTAGAACTACTCAATTTGGTTAATTCACCTAAAATAAGCCGAATGTCTGTATTTTCGCACGGTATCCGAGTCAAACATTTGGCGAATCTCAAGTGTTTACTTTCCTTGCATCGGATTCTTTTAAGTGTATGTCGACAATAAAACCTTTCAAAGCATATCGCCCACTACCTGAACTCGTTCACTTGGTAGCGTCTCGATCGTATGTTACCTATTCAGAAGAACAACTGAAAGATAAACTGCGATACAACCCGTACAGCTTTATCCATATCATCCACCCCGATTTTGATAGTGAAAGGCCATCTGAACCAGGCTCACAAGACCGATTTGTGAGGGTAAGAAAACGCTTTGAAGAGTTTGTTGAAGAAGGCAGTCTTGAAGTTGAAGAAAAACCAGCCTACTACGTTTACCGTCAGGCAAAAGAAGGACTCGACTGCACTGGCATCATTGGCGGAGTGAGTGTGTCTGACTATGAAAATGGGAAAATAAAAATCCACGAACAAACGCTTCAAAAAAGAGAAGAGCTCTTTTGCGATTACCTAGATGCAACAAACTTCAACGCTGAGCCCATTCTTCTTTGCCATACCGATATTCCCGATCTGAATGCATTTTATATGGATGTGCGAAACCGCATTCCAATGTACAATTTCCGCACTGCCGATAAAGTGCTGCATCAAATGTGGCGAGTTGATGACCCATCCGAAATAGCAGAAATTGAAGCTTACTTCCGTAAAGTAAATGCGATGTACATAGCGGACGGACATCACAGAAGTGCATCATCCGCGCTGCTAGCGCGAAAGAGAAAAGAAACGGGTGACGCGGCCGATATGAGCGACTACTTTATGTCGTACATCATTCCGGCATCAGCTCTTGTTATTCATGGATATCACCGTTTGGTAAAAAACCTCGGAAATTTAAGTCCGGAAGCGTTTTTAAGCGAACTCGCCAAGGTGGCAACGATCATTGAACTTGGCGAAAAAACCCGCCTCCCGAAAGTCGGAACCATCGACCTGTACATGGAAAACAAATGGTATCGCCTTGATTTTAGTCCGTCAGTACACCTCGAACTTCCCGATGCCGACTGGCTGACCAACAACATACTCTCGCCAATTTTAGGAATTACTGATCTCCGAAACGACAACCGCATTGCTTTTGAGCCCGAGACAACGGGGATTCACGAAATTGCCAAAATGGTGGATTCGGGAAAGTTTGAATGCGCTTTTCTACTTCACCCCGTGCCGTTCGATCAGCTAAAACTTATTTCTGATTTGGGAAAAACCATGCCGCCAAAAAGCACATGGATCGAGCCGAAGCTGCGCAGTGGCCTCGTGATTTATGAATTCAATGCCGACAAATGACAGCCTCAGACAAAGAAATTACCGCCAACCTCGCTGAAATAAAAGCTACCATTCCACCGCATGTGACGCTGGTTGCTGTTTCAAAAACACATCCATCAGAGGCCATTGAGGTTGCATATCGGTCCGGACAT
>JANRAA010000177.1:0-5600 GCA_030728235.1 Flavobacteriales bacterium | reverse complement strand
CCGGACATCGTGTTTTCGGGGAAAATAAGGTCCAGGAAATGGAGGTGAAAGCTACCATTTTAGCGAACGATATTCAGTGGCATTTAATCGGACATCTGCAAAGCAATAAGGTGAAGTACATCGCTCCTTTTGTAACGCTCATACATGCTGTTGATAGCGAGAAATTACTCGATGAGATTCAAAAGCGCGCCGCTGCCAACAATCGCGTTATCGATGTCTTACTGCAAGTGCACATCGCTGCCGAAGAAACAAAATTCGGCTTCGACGCTGCGGAGCTAAACGAATTTCTTACTTCTAAAAGATGGGCAAACCTCCCGAATGTCCGTCTGCGTGGCCTTATGGGCATGGCAACTTTTACCAACAATGAAAGCCAAGTAAGAAGTGAATTCCGCGGATTAAAATCCATTTTTGACGCCTCGAAAATGTCGATCGGCGATGATTTCGATACCCTCTCAATGGGCATGAGTGGCGACTATCAAATCGCTATCGAAGAAGGAAGCACCATGGTCAGAATCGGAAGCAGCATTTTCGGAGCCCGCGAATACCATTAATCACATGGGATCTACGTCGGGCTGAATGCGTATCGTACGTCTGTCTGCATCCCCGTGAAAAGCATCCAACACGCTTCGCAAGATCTCCTTGAATTTAATCGTAGATGCTTCTCGTTCAATCTTCAGCAAAATATTGCGGTGGTAATAGTTGTTTATCCGCGCCACATAGGGTGTTTCTGGACCAATCACACGATCACCGAACTTCTCACGCAGCATCGATGCCAAAACACCAACGCCTTCTTTCAAATACGTCTCATCTTTGTGCCTGCAATTGAGCTTGATAAGCCGCATAAAAGGTGGATAATGATACTTTCGTCGCTCTCTCAATTCTTGCTCATACATGCCGTGGTAATCATGCTCCATGACTTTTAGAATGACAAAATGGTCAGGCTGATAGGTTTGTATAATTACATTTCCCCTTTCATGCTTCCGCCCTGCTCTTCCTGCAACCTGCGTCATCAGCTGAAAGGCGCGCTCGAAACTTCTGAAATCTGGAAAATGCAACATCTGATCAGCGTTTAAAACGCCAACTAGGGCTACGTGTTCAAAATCCAATCCTTTCGTGACCATTTGTGTACCTACGAGAATGTCGATATCGCCTTGGTCAAATGCTGTTAAAATTTCATGATAAGCATGTTTCGATCGGGTCGTATCAAGGTCCATTCGCGCAATTCGCGCCTTTGGAAACATCGCTGTCAGGTCTTCTTCTATCTTCTCTGTTCCAAAACCAACCGATTTGAGGTCGTAACTGCCGCAAGCCTCGCATTTGCCTGGTGGTTGCTGCGTATATCCGCAATAGTGGCAGCTCAAATGGTGATCGCGCTTGTGGTATGTTAAACTAACGTCGCAGCGGGTGCACTGTGGCACCCATCCACATGTGCGGCATTGCCACAAAGGTGCATACCCTCTCCTATTCTGAAATAAGATGATCTGCTTTTCGTTTTTTAAGGTCTGCTCTATCTGCTCTACTAAAAAAGACGTGAAATGAGAACGCATGGTTTTGCGTTTGGTCTCTTTTCTGACATCTGCACACTGAATCTCAGGCATCACCATGTTGCCGTGTCGGCGAGTCAAGGTAACAAGTCCGTACCTGCCATTGGTGGCATTGTAAAACGACTCAATGCTGGGAGTAGCACTTCCCAAAAGCACCTTGGCATTGTACAATTTGCCTAGCACAATGGCCGCATCCCTTCCGTTGTATCGCGGGGCTGGATCGTATTGCTTGAAACTCGATTCATGCTCTTCATCAACGATGATCAAACCGAGATCGCGAAAAGGCAAAAACAGCGATGATCGCGCACCGATTATAACATCATATCCACCCGGAATCATTGCCCTGCGCCAGGTCTCTAGTCGTTCATTCGAATTAAACTTGGAATGATACACTCCGATTTTGTCTCCAAAATGAACCCTCAATCTGCTAATCAACTGGGTGGTCAGCGCAATTTCAGGAAGCAAATACAATACTTGCCTGCCCTGGGCTACGGCCTCTTCAATAAGCTTAATGTACACTTCCGTCTTCCCCGATCCCGTAACACCGTGCAAGAGCACAACTTCTTGTGTTTCGAAGTGCGCTTTGGTTTCTTCCAAGGCACGGGATTGGTCTTCACTAAGCGACTTGCTTAATTCCATCTCACCATCGAAAACGGGCATGCGATCAATCACGCGGGTCTCAATCCGAAGGATGTCTTTCTCTTCCAATTTGCGCGCAACCGAAGCATCAACGCCAGCCATCTTTTGCAACTTGACTTTGTTCACCCCTAACCGATCTGGATCTTCTCTGAAATAGGCAAACAACAGGTCCAACTGCTTCGGTGCTCTGCGCTCCAAATCATTGATCACCTGCTCCAACCAATGCTCATCCTTCGCTTTATCCGACAGAATAAGAAAGTCGGCTGTCTTAGGGGTATACTTTTCTTTGAGTTCTTCAAGGGTGGTTATAAAACCTTTCTCCATCAGTCGCTTGATCAGCGGATGGACGGTTTTTATCCCTGTAATCTCATTTACATCTTTGATCTCCAATTCACCTTTTACCTCTAGGGCTTCTATCACAAGAAATTCCCTGTCCGTCAGTTCGTTGGTATCAAGATCGCGGTACCCTTCACGCAAAACGAGTTTTGTTTCACTGGCCAACTTCAAACTCGATAACAAGGCACTCGCGGCCACTTCACCCGCCGTGCACATGTAATAATCAGCCATCCACATCCAGAATTTAATCTGCTGGTTAGATACTACAGCAACATCGTCGAGCAGCGCTTCTACATACTTCGCCTCATACTTAGCGGGTGGTTCAGTATGTACTTTGACGACAATGGCTGTCTGCAACTTGTTTTTTCCCAAAGGCACAATAACGCGATGCCCAATGCCTACCAAAGCCTCCAACTCTCTCGGAACCCGATAAGTAAGCAAATTTGGAATGGCGATGGGAATAATGACGTCGATGAATGTTGCTAAGCCAGCCATAATGTGTGCCGCAAGTTAGAAAAGATGAGGGCTACTTTCATTGCCAATCGGCAACATTGTTTCGCCTCACTCGGCGGATGTTAACAAAAAAAAAGAGGCTGCTCTTTTCAGAACAGCCTCTCTTTTTATTGAGAATCTAATTATCGTGTTACAATCAACTTAGCATGTGCTGATTGAGTCAAAGAAGACAAACGAACAGTGTAAACACCGCTCTGCATTAGAGCTGCATTCAACGTGTTACGGTATGTCTGACCTTTGATAACTGTTCCTTCGTACAAGGTAGCAACGCGACGTCCGCTCATATCCAATACTTCAAGTACAACTGTGTTGTTCTTGTCGCTGTAGAATTCGATCATCGTGTTGTCGTACGCTGGGTTAGGTTGAACTTTCGTCAAAACGAAGTCTTCACCTTTCGCAACAGTCACTTCTTGGAAATCACCACCAACTACTGGAGGAGTCAAGCCAAGATCTTCGAAAGAAATGGTCTGAGTGAAACAGGTCTCGTTTCCAGTGCAATCTGATGCACACCAAGTGCGCTCGATTGAATAGCGTGGACAGCAATCGTGATCGAATGCAAAGTCACCAGCTCCAGAAACGTTGTTTCCTTGGTACAAACCACTGTAGGTGAACCAGCCACCGCTACCGTAGTCAACGTTAACGTTGTTTGCTGCAACACCAACTTGGTAACCGTAGTATAGGTTACTAGGCGCGTGAGATAGGTTCAAGGTAGAACCTGCGTTTGCTCCCCATCCAGTAAGTGTAGCACCTGCCTGCATGATGTAGTAGGTCCAATCGAAGTGATTATCTCCTGAAAGGTTACAATCATCTTTGTATCCTGTTGGGAAAGCTTGTGTTGACCACGATGCCCAATCCATTCCGTTTGCGAAGTTTACGTTGATATCCCAACCACGAGATGGATCATCGTTGCGAACAACAGAACCAGTCAAAGTAGCAGAACCATCAGGGTACTGAACAAAGTTCACTTCCAAAGAGCTGTACAATACGGCGTCAGCGTCATCGAAGCTGAACAATATCAAACTCCAAGGATCCAAACCATTGCAAGTCTCGCCATCTTCGTAAGCAGCAGGAGTCAAAGCCAAACAATCAGCAATGCTGCCTTCAGCAGGAAGATCTCCGATTAGTACTTCGTCGTAGCTAACTTCTACTTCACCTGCGCAGTTGTCGGTAGCAGTGCAAACTGGTGCAGCTGGTACTTCTTCTGTACAATCAAGAACAACATTCGCTGCTAACTCTTGGTCAAATACAGGAGCTGTTTCGTCAAGCACAGTTACAGTGTAGTAAATAGGGTTCGCCTCATTTCCACATGCATCTACTGCGTAGTAGGTATATACTGCATAGTAGTTACCACAGTCATCAAACTGAATTGAGCTGGTCTCAGAGATAGTAACAATTCCACAGTTGTCTGTAGCTTCTATTGCCGGTGCAGCAGGAACTTCAGACGCACATTCTACAACTATATCAGTCAACACTGTAGTGAACACAGGAGCCTCGTTGTCGTATACGTAGTACATGGTCTCAGCTTCGCTAGAGTTACCACATTCGTCTGTTGCAACCCATGTGCGAACAACTGTGTATGCGTTATCACACTGTCCTGGGATGATCTGGTCAGATGACATAACAGTAACAGCTCCACAGTTATCAGTTGCAGTTGCTTCTTCTGTTGGAAGGTTAGCATCGCAGCTGATTTCGTTGTTCTCAGGAACTGATGTGAACATTGGCGCAGTAGTATCTACAACAGTGATCACTTGATCAACAGATGTGCTGTTACCACAATCATCAGTAGCAGTGTATGTGCGAGTGATGGTGTATTCTTGCGGACAGTCACCTGCCTCAGTAACTTCTGTTACAATAATATCAACTTGCTCATCACAGTTGTCTGCAGCGTAAGAATAAGGTGCTGGAATCTCCATGGTGCACTCAATTGTAACGCTTTCACCGTACTCCATAAACTCAGGAGCAACAGTGTCAACAACAGTAATTGTTTGCGTTGCTTCTGTCATGTTACCACATGCATCAACAGCCACATAAGTGCGAACCATTACATATTCGTTTGCACATGCTCCAGGAGTTGTAACACCTGAAACGGTCCATGTTGCATCACCACAGTTGTCAGTTACCTGAGCCGCTGGTGCAGGCAATTCTTGATCACACTGTACAGTTACGTCGCCAGCTACAAAAGTGAACACTGGTGCAGTAGTATCGATTACAGTAATGGTCTGAGTTGCTTCTGTCATGTTGCCACAAGCGTCAGTTGCCACGTAGGTGCGAACCATAACATATTCGTTTGCACACTCACCTGGAGTAGTAACACCCGAAACAGTCCATGTTGCATCACCACAGTTGTCACCAACTTCAGCAGCCGGAGCAGGCATATCCTGGTCACACTCGATGGTTACGCTTGGCGCAACAGAGATGAAGAACGGTGCTGTAGTATCTACAATTGTGATCACTTGCTCAGCAGTTGCTGTGTTTCCACAAGCATCAGTAGCAGTGTATGTGCGAACCATGATGTATTCGTTAGCACACTGTCCTGGTGAAGTAACACCTGAAACAGTCCATGTAGCA
>JANRAA010000176.1 GCA_030728235.1 Flavobacteriales bacterium | reverse complement strand
TGCAGCGCCTGAAAGAACACCCTGCTTTCAATCCCCAAGGCATTCAAACACTTTGGGAACAATTCGAGAACAGAAATCCGCTCGTGAGCTTCTCGCGTGTTTGGGCGCTGGTAGTGCTCGGACATTGGATGAAAAACAACCGGATTGAATAACCGAAAATCCATATTGGTGTTCATCGATTGGTATTTGCCTGGTTTCATGGCAGGTGGCCCCATTCGTTCGCTGGCGAACCTCGTAAACAGGCTGCCTTACAATTTTTTCATTGTCACCTCTGCCTTCGATCATTATGCGACAAAACCGTACGACTTGCCAACCGGTGAATGGATTACACGGAATGAAAACGAGCACGTGATGTACCTGCTTCCTGGAGAATTGACAAAAGCAAAGTTCGATTCAATCTTGGCATTTCGTGAATTCGACCGCTTCTACATCAATAGTTTGTTTAGCGTTTCTTTCGCTCTCAACCCAATGCGTTGGTTGAAAAAAGCTGGATTGGCTGAAAAGGTCGTCCTCGCCCCTCGCGGCATGCTGAAGCCCGGCGCCCTATCGATCAAACCACTCAAGAAAAAAATCTTCCTGGCATTGGCCAAAGCGGTTGGCCTGTTCGCTAATATTACGTGGCATGCCACCGGCATGGATGAAGAGCTAGAAATCAAGCAGCATTTCAAAAACGCCCGCATAAAAACGGCTCAAAACCTTTCACGTCCGGCGAAGCCGCGAATAAACCCCGTTGAAAAGTCGATAAACCAACTCAAATTGATAACGGTTGCCAGGGTAAGCCAGGAGAAAAATCTTCTCGGAGCTGCTGAATATCTGAAAAACATTGCTGGCGACGTTCAATGGGATGTTTACGGCACAATTCAAGACCAAGCCTACCTTGAGCAGTGCAAAGCGACATTGGACACTAGCACCGTTAAGGTTCAATTCAAAGGAGAAGTCAACCCATCTGCGCTGCCAGCGCTATTTGAAGAATATCACTTTTTTTACCTGATGACCTTGGGTGAAAACTTCGGACATGCCATTGCAGAATCGTTGATCAGTGGTTTACCCGTTATTATTAGCGACCGCACACCCTGGAGAAATTTAGAAGCTGAAAAGGCCGGTTGGGATCTACCCCTCACCCTTTCGGATGTGCAGCAAGTTCTTACCTTAGCAGCCGAAATGGATCAAAAAACCTACGCCGTTTGGTGTCAAGGAGCTTTGAATTTGGGAAGCACAGTCGCCAACGATTCAACAGCCTACAACCATTCGATCGCTTTATTTATATGAATACCAAACACACCACCAATCTCAGCACCTTCAGCAACCACTGGTACAATCCCGGTTCAGCTGCGCGAAGAGCTTTGTGGTATGTTACAAGCATCGTGTTTTTCAACAACCCTTTCCTGCCTTTTTCTACATTCAAGTGCGCATTGCTTCGCTTGTTCGGCGCCTCTGTCGGAAGCAAGGTTGTAATCAAACCTTCGGTGAAGATTAAATACCCATGGAAACTAACCGTTGGCGACAACACATGGATTGGAGAAGAGGTCTGGATAGACAACCTAGGTCAAGTCACCATTGGCGCCAATGTCTGCATTTCACAAGGCGCCTTGTTGCTTTGTGGCAATCACGACTACAAGAAAACAACTTTCGACCTGATGGTTGGCGATATAACACTTGAAGACGGCGCTTGGGTTGGTGCTAAGTCGATAGTGACGGGGAATGTGACGATTTGCTCACACGCCATTCTTACCGCCGGTTCTGTCGCCAATGCAAATCTTGAAGCATACACCATCTGCAAAGGTAATCCGGCTGTTGCCATCCGCGAGCGCAAAATTGAAGCATGAAAGTTTCCATTATAACCATCGCGTGGAATAGCGCAGAAACAATTGAAGACACCATTAAATCGGTAATCGCTCAAGATTACAAGGATGTGGAATACATCGTTATTGATGGCGCTTCAAAAGACAATACCCTCGAGATCATAAACAAATACAAAGACAACATAGCCGTTGTCATTAGCGAACCCGACAAAGGCATTTACGACGCCATGAACAAAGGGGTAAAAGCGGCAACAGGCGACGTTATTGGCATTTTAAACAGCGACGATTTTTATGCCGACAACCATGTTGTTTCAGACATCGTTGCTCTTTTCAAATCGAGCGGTGCCCAAGGAGTATATGCCGATTTGGTGTATGTAAACCGCAGCGCCACCGACCGTGTATTGCGCTATTGGAAAGCTGGAGAATACAAGGCAGGGATGTTCCGCAAAGGTTGGATGCCACCCCACCCTACTTTCTTCATTCAAGCTGCATGTTACACAAATTACGGATTGTACAATACCGAACTACGCTCAGCCGCCGATTACGAGTTGATGCTACGCATGATGCACAAGCATAAAATATCGGTGGCTTATCTCAATCGAGTAATCACACGCATGCGCGACGGTGGTGAGAGCCATGTGACGCTCAAAAACCGGATCAGAGCGAATAAAGAAGACCGGAGAGCATGGACCATGAACGGACTAAAACCAGGACTTCTTACCTTATATAGAAAACCGCTTTCGAAAATCAAGCAGTTCATCTTCAAACCCAAGGCATAAAAAAAAGGCAACTTATAACAGTTGCCTTTTTCAATATCGTTGAGTAGCTCAGTATTAGAACTTCGCTCTCGATTTACGTGCACCAGTGCGGTTACGCAACCAGCTGTACTTTCTGCGATAGAATTCAGACTTACCGCGAATCACCTTACCGATGGTCAACTGTGTTGTCAAATAGCTATCGTTGTTCGTCGGATCTCCACGTTTGGTCGGGGTGTCGGGATCATACTGGTGATCAAATACAGAACCCGATTCAAGCGGTCGGCCAATCGCATCAATCAACGCTTGGTTCGACTGGCTAGAGAATGCTGCTGCAAGGTTCGACATCTCAAGTGGGTTACCATAGGTCGTCGAAATATCGTCTAGGTAATCGCTGAATGTTGTTCTCCATCCAAGCTCCCAACCAATTCTCCATTTCTTGTCGAACGTAAAATACAAACCTACACCTGCAGGTATAGCCAAACCAAATTGACTGTATGGCTCTTCTTGACCCTCTGTTTTAAACTCTCTCAGGTTGTACCAAATATCAGCGAACTGATCGGTAGGATCGTTAAGAATTTTTCCTTGCGGATTGCTGCGGTAAACTGATACACCTCCAAAAACGAAAAAGCGGAAATCTGGGTTGTAGTATCCACGTCCGCCCACGTCGTTGTCATAAAACAACGTTATTTCACCGCGCAGAGCCAACTCCAACATCCTGTTTCGGAAATTGAGGTTGCGTGCAACACGAGCTGGGTTCAATGAGTTAAAATCAGCGTCTTCGATGTGCAGGTAGTTGAATTCCGCCATCACCGACAGGCGTTTTGACGCTTTGTAGCGGCCATAAACACCAAGAGCAACGTTGGTTTCCCTCAAGTGCATATCCCAAACAAAATCGCGACGCGTGAGTTCTTTCCCTCCGATATCACCTAGGTAGTTTGCACCACCTAGTTTCAATCCATACTCCCAGCGGTATTGAGCCACTAGCAGTGTAGAAGAGAGAAGTACTGCGGTCAGTAAAAGTAGACGCTTCATTATCAGTATATTATGTAAAGCCAAGAGCACAAAAATAGTGCTTTATACGCATTTTCAAAACCTTTCGGCATAATACCTATATGATTTTGTCGGTTTGAAGTTATTTGTGTACGAAAAATATGAACTTTTGTTCAATCATGAACACACAAAATAGAATTACTCAACTCTTTAAAATCGAACACCCAATCATTCAAGCTGGCATGGTTTGGTGCTCGGGCTGGGAGTTAGCGGCAGCAGTGAGCAATGCAGGCGGACTAGGAATCATAGGCGCGGGATCGATGTCGCCAGATGTTTTAAGTGATCACATTCAAAAAACAAAAAAAGCGACCGATAAGCCCTTCGCTGTCAATTTGCCTTTGCTGTATTCCCGCATCGAAGATCAAATTGAAATCATCATCAAATCTGAAGTCCCCATCGTTTTTACCAGCGCAGGAAATCCATCGTTGCACACACCCCGACTAAAGCAGGCAGGTATCATCGTAGCACATGTCGTTTCCAGCGCCAAATTCGCTAAAAAGGCTCACGCCAGCGGCGTGGATGTGATTGTTGCCGAAGGATTTGAAGCCGGCGGTCACAACGGTAAAGACGAAACCACAACCCTATGCCTGATTCCTCAAGTGGTTGACGCTGTGCCAATTCCGGTTATCGCCGCAGGAGGCATCGCCGATGGACGTTCAATGCTTGCTGTTATGGCTCTGGGTGCAGAGGGAGTGCAAATCGGTTCTCGCTTTGTTGCCAGTGCAGAATCGTCGGCGCACAACAACTTCAAACAAGCTGTAGTCGATGCC
>JANRAA010000175.1 GCA_030728235.1 Flavobacteriales bacterium | reverse complement strand
CGGATACGCCGGTATTAAGCCAAAAGCCGTTGTTTTGGTTGCTACATTGCGTGCTTTGCGACACCATGGAGGCGCTAAAAAAGACGAGTACAATACAGCATCGTTAGACCGCGTAAAAGCCGGAATCGAAAACCTGAAAAAGCACATTGAGAATATCCAAACATTTGGATTGCAGCCCGTTGTAGCCATCAATCAATTCATTTCAGACTCAGAAGAAGAAATGGCGTATGTAACTGAAGTGTGTGCTGAGATGGGTGTTAAAGCCGTTGTTTCACGCGGGTGGGCCGATGGTGGAAAAGGCACAGAAGAGTTGGCTATGGCTGTTGTTGAAGCTGTAGAATCTGGTAAATCGAATTTTACGCCACTCTACGACTGGAAATCATCCGTAAAAGATAAGATCGAGAAAATTGCAAAGACCATATACGGAGCTGATGGCGTAGATTACGACAAGAAAGCGCAGACCGATTTGAAAACAATAAAAGATTTGGGATTGGAAGAGTTGCCTATTTGCATGGCGAAAACGCAAAAATCACTTTCCGATAACGAGAGCCTTATTGGCAGACCAACCGGTTTTAGAATCACCGTGCGTGAATTTGAAATGGCTGCTGGCGCAGGATTTATCATTCCGATTTTAGGAAAGATGATGCGCATGCCGGGATTGCCTGCAAATCCAGCATCTGAAGGCATGGACATTGATAACGAAGGAAGAATAAGCGGATTGTCGTGAGCAATTACCTCACATATGAGGCTCAAAAACATGCGAATCAAGCCGTATTAAACGTCAATGACCCATTGGTGGTTGAACAACCATTGGCCATTAAAATAAATGGTGAAGCATTATCGGTTACGATGCAGACACCTGGAGATGAGATTGATCTTGTGATCGGCTTGTTGTATTCTGAAGACATATTCAGAAAAGCTAGTGCGCTATTGAACTTCAAGCTGACCAAGAACAAAAATGGGATCATTGACGAAATAGACGTTGCAATTCCAGAATCAGCCATCGGAAAAGGCTACCTGAACAGCAGGCAGTTGCTTTCTGTTTCTTCTTGTGGAATTTGTGGCCGAACGGAATTTGAGCCCCGAATTGGAGAAAAATTGGTCAACCAAAATCTAGACACTGCATTCTTATCAGGCACCATCCAGCGGTTAGCTGAAAATCAATCGTTGTTTAAAGTAACTGGTGGTTGCCACGGCGTTGCCGCTTTTGGAGTTGACGGTGAACTATTGGTTTTACGGGAAGACATTGGCCGACACAACGCGACAGACAAAGTGATCGGCGCATTGTTGCAACAGGGTAAATTGAACGAAGCGAAAATACTCAGTGTGAGCGGCCGCGTAAGTTATGAGATTGTATCGAAGTGCTTTATGGCAGGAATATCTACCTTGGTAGCTGTATCTGCACCTTCAACACTCGCTGTTGATTATTGCAAAGAGCTTGGAATTACCCTTGCAGCCTTTTGCAGGGATGACAGAATTACGTTGTACACTTGATTAAACTATCACCCAATGAAAAGATCTGTACACCTCATACCACCTGATAAACTAACCGGACTTCGCATTACACGTCCGTCTGAAAAGGCAGCAGGAATTAAAGGTGTAACTGTTGCGATGCAGCACCTTGCTCGGGAAATGGGTTTCTGGAAAGGAATGACACTGATGACTCGCATCAACCAAACAGGTGGCATCGATTGTCCGGGATGTGCATGGCCTGACCCAAAGCATCGCGCTAAATTATTTGAGTATTGTGAAAACGGCGCTAAAGCCATCGCTGAGGAGGCAACCAATAAAAGAGTTACGCCTAATTTCTTTGCTGAACACACCATTGAAGAGTTGAGTGGTTGGAGCGACTTTGATTTGGGGAAATCTGGGCGACTGACCCACCCCATGTATGCTGGACCTGACGACACCAATTACAGAGAAATCAGTTGGGATGAAGCTTTTTCGCGCATAGCGGATAAATTGAAGTCCATACACCCTGATGAAGCTGTGTTTTACACCAGCGGGCGCACCAGCAACGAAGCTGCTTTTTTATATCAATTGATGATTCGAAATTACGGCACCAATAATTTGCCTGATTGTTCGAACATGTGCCATGAATCTAGCGGTGTTGGACTTTCGGAGACTGTTGGCATCGGCAAAGGATCTGTGACCTTGGAAGACCTTTATGAGGCTGAGGTAATCATGGTAATGGGACAAAACCCAGGTACCAATCACCCGCGGATGCTGAGTGCCATGGAAAAGTGCAAGAGCAATGGCGGAACCATTATTCAAGTGAATCCGCTTCAGGAAGTTGGGACACAGCGCTTCGTTGACCCCCAAAGTCCGATGTCGATTTTAAAAGGCGGAGTAAAACTATCAGACCACTTTCTGCAGGTGCGGATAAATGGCGACATCGCTCTATTGAAATTGCTAATGCTCGGACTGCTTGAGGAAGAAAGATCAAATCCCGGACATGTATTGGATAGGGAGTTCATCATACAGCACACAAGCCATTTTGATGAGTTCCGTAGTGAATTGCTAAAAATCGATGAGCAGCAAGCTTTAATTGATTGCGGACTAACAAAAGCACAACTGACACCTATCATCCGCCTTTTGGCGCAAAAAAAGAAAATAATAATTTGCTGGGCCATGGGCATTACGCAGCAGAAAAACGGTGTCGAGAACGTCCGCGAAATTGTCAACCTGCTTTTGATGAAAGGCAGCATTGGCAAACCTGGAGCAGGCACTTGTCCGGTTCGTGGACATAGCAATGTGCAAGGCGACCGCACGATGGGCATTTATGAAAAGCCATCGAAAAGCTTTTTGGATAGTTTAGACCACCACTTTAAGATCTCCTCACCTCGAGAAATTGGGTACGATACAGTAGAAGCCATAGATGCAATGGCACAAGGAAAAGTGAGGTTGTTTTTCGCAATGGGAGGCAATTTCATAAGCGCGGCGCCGGATAGCGAGTTTACGGCCAAAGCAATGGAATGCTGCGAGATGACTGTGCAGGTGAGTACTAAATTAAATCGCTCGCACATCATAACAGGAAAGGAAGCCATTATTCTTCCTTGTTTGGCAAGAACTGATTTAGATGTTACCAAATCGGGCGTTCAATTTGAGACTGTAGAAAATTCGATGGGCATTGTACACCGCACCAAAGGAAGTGAAACCCCACCTTCTACTCTGCTCCGCAGCGAACCCGCAATTGTGTGTGATTTGGCCATGGCTATTTTTGGAACAGACAACCTTTCGTGGGCTGCATGGAAAGAGAATTACGATTTAATTCGAAATGACATAGAAGCCGTTATTCCCGGTTTTGATGAGTACAACCGCAGAGTTCGACAGCCACTAGGCTTCTATCTGCCAAATGGCGCACGCGAGCGTAAATTCAACACTACCGATGGCAAAGCTGTATTTTCGATCAATGAATTGCCACAAGTATCTCCTCGAGAAGCTGAATTTGTGATGATGACCATTCGCAGCCACGATCAGTACAATACAACCATTTACGGAATGGATGACAGATATCGTGGCGTGTTCAACGAACGCAGAGTGGTATTCATGAGCCAAGTGGATATTGAAGCGAAAGGCTTAAAGGCAGGTGCAATCGTAAATTTAGAGAGTGTGTTCGAAGGGATTATCCGCAAAGCAACTCGTTTTCAAATCGTCCCCTACTCGATACCGAAGGGATGCATCGCTACTTACTTCCCAGAATGCAATGCTCTTGTGCCGCTTCATAGCAAAGCCAAAGGAAGCAATACTCCAAGCAGCAAGTATGTAGAAGTGAACGTATACCCAGCATAAGGTCAAAAACAAAGTTGTTCATAAAAAAAGCCCTCCAGTTTGGAGGGCTTTTTCATATCTATGAGATCTTATTATTCAACATTTGGTGTGCAGATGTTGCCGTAGTAAGACAAGAACAACATCAAATCGTTGATATTTACCAAACCGTCGAAGTCTAGATCACCAGGACATGATGAAACGAATACGAAAGTACAGCTACCATCATCAAAGATTGCAGAAGCGTCGTAATTCGAAGCATCAGCGTAGGTACAACCAGCACATGAAGTAATTTCACATGACCCATCATCAGAAGTAGCATTTGGGTTGTAGTTACATGCCCAAGAATATGTACATCCTGACTCTTCAAGTTCATCACAAATTCCGTTATCGTTCAAGTCGTTCAAACAATTGCCTTCACAGTCAAAATATAGATCTGCGTAAGTACAAGAGCTATCATCACATGAAGCCGCAGCATCGTAGTTACAAGCTGCAGAGTCGGTACATCCAGCGGTTGAAGAACCACCACAGTTACCACACTCATCGAGTTGCAGACATGAACCGTTATCGATGGTTGCAGTTGAATCGTAGTTACATGCTGTTGGATCAGTACATCCAGCGCAAGATG
>JANRAA010000174.1 GCA_030728235.1 Flavobacteriales bacterium | reverse complement strand
GTAAAAACTACTGCCTCGTTCTGACGCACTGGGTTGGGGAATGGTTTGGCGAAGGTTGCGTTTTCTACGGTTGCTACCGAGTTGGTGATGCCTTCGCTTGCAAAGAAACAACGCTCGACAGTAAGCCAGTCGTCAGACATGTTCAACACCATCAGCGGACGTTCTTGGTTTTCAGTGTAGAAAAAGTAGCGATTCTGAGCGTACTCCTGACCTTGGGTTAAGCCAAAAGCATCAAGAAGAGGCGCTGGCGCAAGTGCTCCTCCTAGATAAATGGTGTCGGTCATAACGCGTGAATCTTTGAAAACAAGCACGTCGAATGGTTCGCTTGGGCCTTCCAATGTTGGAAGAATCAATGTCCCAGAACCTACTACGTCCATAGTAAATTCAACAGTTTGAAATTGATAGCCAGGCACTTGATTCAACCCAAATGCGGCAACTGTGATGTTGAAATTGGTTGTAAAAGTGTAGTCTGATGCCCAAGATGATGCATACGCAGCTGGATACTGTATGTCGAAAACGGGATCTTCGAAAATCTCGCTGTTGCCAGGGAAAATCAATGAATCCAAATTGCTGCCAGTGAAAAGTTCCAAGCTGAGATTTTGAGGCAGTTTATACGAGCCGGTTCTTTGTATCCCCGCTGCAGTCTTTAGTGTATAATATTCGCTGTAAAGCGGCACAGGACCCAGACTTGAAAATCCGTAGCTAAAACGATCGTAATCTGTAAATCCTTCTCTTGTTGCCGGAATGTAAGGGATCATGTCTTGATCAACAGCAACAAGTGATGAATAGTCGTACACGATGTTTGATCCTTCCTGCGGCGCAGGGATGTTGATCTCAACAATCTCACGAATGTCTTCGTAAGGTGCGGTGTGCGGATTGTTGTTCGCGGTGAGCACAAGTTGTGCGCTTGCGAAGTGAAAAATCGAGGTGAGCAAAAGAAAGGTAAATGCTTTTTTCATATCAATTTGGTTTAGTGATTTTGAATGAGGCAAAGTTGACTAAACCACGCTCTTGGGAGTTATCACAAAACGAACGAGAAGTATAAAAAATAAAACATCCGCCGCGTAAGGCGATGAAAAACAGGCCAATAACGATTTTCACCCAATGACGATTAGAAGTGAAAGGATGCGTAAAAAAGCAGTAAACAGTTTTGCGAAGGGGTCAGCTTTCTTAATCTTTGATCAGCGAACCTGGGGTTTGACCATAAAACTCGCGGAAGCATTTCACGAAATATGCGACGCTGTTGAAGCCAGATTGATCTGCTACTTCGGAAACGTTTGCATCTGAATTCAGCAATATGTTTTTTGCGTGCTTCAGTTTGTGGTTGAGGATGAATTTGTTGGTCGATAAATTTGTCAGGGCTTTCAATTTGCGGTTGAGGTGCGCCGGACTAATGCCAATTTCGCGGGCGAGGAAATCGACTCCCAACTGACTGTTTTGGATATTGGTATCGATGATTTCGTAGACTTTAATAAAGAAGGTGCGGTCTACCGTTCCAGCTCCTCGTGGTGCAATGCGCAGGGTATCCGATGTTTGAAAATGCGCCCGAATGGATTCTCGAATGTCGATGAGGTTTTGAATGCGAAGCAACATCTCACGCACGTCGAACGGTTTTTCAAGGTAGTCGTCGGCACCTTTCTCCAATCCTTGCAACTTGGCTTCGTACGATGCCCTTGCGGTGAGCATGATGATGGGAATGTGGCTGGTTAGCTCGTTTTCTTTGATCTCTTCACAAACCTGATAGCCATCTTTTAAAGGCATTGAAATATCGGTGATGATGAGGTCTGGTAGTAGTTCCAATGCCATAGCCACCCCTTCTTCGCCATTGTTGGCAACGGCATATCTGTACTCGTATTCAATGCACGAGACAATGAATTTTGAGACTTCTTGGTTATCTTCAACAACCAATATAAGCGGACGTTTGTCGTCTTTTAAGTCGCTTGTCGCATCAACATTACCGTCAACAGTGGTGGTTGAGGTTTTTTGAATCGGAAGGTTGACGATGAACGTACTTCCTTCACCCAGTGTACTGCGTACATCTATCGAACCTCCCATTAGCTCTACCAGTTCTTTGGTGAGTGCCAAACCAATACCTGTACCTTCGGTAGATGCTTGATTTTTTACACGGTAGTATCGATCGAAGATGAAAGGAAGCTCGTCACTTGGAATTCCTTCGCCGTTGTCAGACACCATCATCTGATATTGCTCATCTGTGGCAGATAGCGTTAGCTCGATGCGTCGGCCAGAAGGTGTGTGCTTGATGGCATTCGACATCAAATTGGCTACGATGTGCCTTATTTTCTCTGGGTCAAAGGAGGTGTCTACGGATAAGGTTTGTCCGTGAATCTCAAAAGCAATTTGCTTGTCTTGCAGCAGCGATTCGAAGCTTTCTACAAGGTAGTACATGTATCCTGTGAGGTCGCCTTCAACAAGATCAACTTTCAAGGCGTGTTCATCGAGTTTAGACAATTCGAGGAAGCGAGAAACCAGCTCCATCAGGTTGTTGCTATTGCGTTCAATAGAGTCTAACCTTTTGGCAAGATCGGGATCATTTTGCCGAACCTCTAAAAATCGTTTTTCATTTTGAATCTGCTGAATGCTCCCTTTTATAACCGTTAGTGGCGTTTTAAATTCGTGGGTGACGTTTGAATAAAACCGTTTTTTGAATTCTTGTTGCTCTTTGAGCACGCTGTTCATGGTCTCGAGGTATCGGCCGGCTTCTTTTTCTTTGGCAATGGTTTGACGTTGAAACCGCACCAAACGCGCTCGGTTAAAAAGGAAGGCTGCCAGCAAAACAGCAATGGCGATGCTCAAAACAATGATGCGGTTGCGGGCTTTCTTCTGCGCTTCAAGCGAGGCATTCAACGAATTGATGCGCTCATTTTTTTCATTGTCGATCTCCGATTGCATGTAGGCAAAGGCATTCAGGTTCACGCTTTCGCTGATGCTGTCTTTTACGGCGTAATACACTTGGCTTACCTTCATAAAACCATCAGCATTGCCCGTCTGCTCATATATTCGGAGTAGCATATTGCGCGCCGATTGTTGGTCTTCGAGCGATTGCTGCTGGGTGCTAAATTGGAGGTATTCGTTTGCTTTCACTTCTGCCGCGTCGTACTCGCCTTCTTGCAGCAGATATTCGATCATGGCATGTATGATGAAGGTGAATTCAAAAGATGGTTGGTCTTTGAACTTGTCGTATGCTGCCAAAACATCAGTCGGACAGTTTGTAAGCGGATGGTTTGCCTCACAAAGTAGGGAAGTGAATATGGCCAAAATGCGGTCGTCTTCCACCAATTTCGCTAGTTCAAATCCGCTTTCGAGGTAGTGCATGCGGTTCAAAGAATCGACGTCTGGAAGGTTGGCTAGATTTACCAAGGCATACAATTGACCTTTTTGGTCGCCCAGTTCTTTTTTCAGCTCTACCGAGCGACTGTAATAGTGTTCAGCGAGTGAGTAGTTTTGGATACTCGCAAACAAACTACCGATGTTGTTCGACACGATGGCTTCGGTATTCAAATCTCCAACTGCTGTCGCTCCGGCGATACTTCGCTTGAAATGGTCAACAGCAAGGGCGTATTTGTTTTGTCTGAAATAGATTCTTCCAATGTTATTATCGAGGGAGTATTTGCGCTTTAAACCTTCGGAATTATAAGCTAAGTTGTTGTAATACAGGGCAGAATCCAGTGTTCCTGTGCGCTCATGGGTGCTGGCGATGTTGCAGTATGCGTTTGCGACTGATTTTTCATCGCCCATGCCTTTGGCGATATCCAAGATGTTTTGACTGACGTACAACACCGAATCGAATTGTCCGCGGCGGTTGTAAATCGCACCCAAATTATTCAACCCTTCCAAATAGGTACTATCGATCTTGAGCTCCTGCGACAAAGAAATGATCTGTTTGTCGACGGAGTAGGCCTGCTGCAAATGATTCGGGAAGTAAACTTCAAACAGTTCACGGTATAACTCCAGCTTGCGTGCTTCGCTTGCACCGTCGAGCAGTTGTGTCAAACTGTCGGCTTGGGGAATGGGAGTCTCATTTGTTTGTGCGAGAATATTCATGCTTGCGCAGCAAAAGAATATTATGCTAAAACAGAAAACGATGTGGAGACGTACAATTCGTGGCAAAAAAGGCATCGGCTAGGTCATGGCATTGACCGCAAATATAGGGAACCTTTTTTTGGACAATTCGTGGAGAAGCAGCAGAGGTAACGATTCATCCTTCGTCATTAACTCACACCCAATTCTCGCCTTTGTCGACTTTCAAGTCGTTGACGATGCTCTTGATTTTTTGCTCATCGATTTTCTTGCAGATTAGCAGCACGTCGTCGGTGTCTACCACAATGCAATCGCTCAAGCCTTGAACCACCACGAGGCGGTTGTTGGGTGAATACACAACGTTGTTGGCTGATTGGTAAGCTCGGACATTGCCCACT
>JANRAA010000173.1 GCA_030728235.1 Flavobacteriales bacterium | reverse complement strand
CTACATCACCATGTTACCAGGCGAGACGCGTACCTTGAGCTTTTATCCCGACACAGAAGTGAGCACCATCCCATTGACATTTTTGTCGCTGGGAAAAGTGTTCAATTAAAACTTCACGGTTTCTTTGATCACCGTTTCACCTGAGGTGTTGAGAGTCATATCGATCAAGACCTCTTTCGTTTCGCCATCCACAGTGATTTTTGCAACGTACTTTACTTCTCCTAATAGGGAAATGCGCGCCCGTCCAAGCTTATCTGTTTTCTGCTCTGTTATCACATTCGTTTCGGATGTTACGATAACGATGTCGGCCCCTTTGATACCCCTGCCTTTTTCATCCTCTACGGTCAGTATCAGCGTCCCAAAAGAGCTGCGCTCATAACCAGAAGAAATGGCCTTGTAGGCGCTGAGGTTGATCTCGTAAATATCGCGTTCACCGAGAGAGTTGCCATACTCAGCAGCAATGTACATCGTTTGGTTATCGCTGGTAAGCGAGAATGTAGACTCCTCATTTACAGTATTGATGGGATAACCCAAATTCACAGGAACTCCCCATTGTCCGTTCACAAACTCAGAGCGGAAAATATCATAACTCCCCAAACATTTGTGACCGTCGCTAGCGAAATAAAGCGTTTTGCCATTTGGGTGTATGAAGACAAATTTCTCATCCAAATACGTGTTGATGACATCACCCACATTCTTCGGCTTGCCCCAATTGTTCCCCGAACGAGTCGATACATAAATATCACCTTGTCCGTACCCTTCTGGTCGCTCGCTTATGAAATAAAGCGTATTGCCATCTGCTGTTATCGATACCGAGCTTTCGAAATAACTGGTATTGATTGGCTTCGGCATTTTCTCAGGAGCACGCCATTCATCGTCGGCACGGCTATATGTGCTTTTAAAAATATCACCTGCGCTATTGGCATTGTTGCGGTAGACATACATGTGGCTTCCATCAGGAGCAACCGAAAGTACGGCATCGTAAGTAGGTGTGTTTACCTCACCTTCAACCCCACGACTCAAGGTCCACTCACCCGTTTTTTCGCTGATCCGAGAGAAATAGATGTCTTCAAAAAATTTGAAATCACCGCCTTCATCTATCTCACCACCAACAGATTCAGATCGTCGTGAAGTAAACAAAAGCATTTTTCCATCGGCTGTTACCGCTGGAGCATACTCATCAAAACGAGTATTGACAACAGTCCCCATGTTTTCGATGCTCACATCAACGGGGTTGGCCATCATCAATTTCGCATATTCACACTCTTTTATAAAACGCTGGGCTTCTTCAACATCGAAACTGCTTTTATTACCACCTGATGTCAAGAACGAATTATAACTTTCTATAGCCAAATCAAGCTCTGCCAAACGGTGATGGATGCGTCCGTAAAACAAGAAAATATCACTATAAATCTTTGGATCAGCTTCCACAGCCTTATCCAAATACTCCTTTGCCAATCCATATTTCTTTAGTCCATAGTGGCATCGAGCAGTCCAATACAATGCGGTAGCATTCTTTGGCTCGATATTCAGCACCTCGCGGTAGATGGTCAAAGCGCCTCGAAGGTTGTGATCATTGAATTCGTGCTTCGCCGCTAAAAGTTTCGCAGGCACAGCCGCATTCTCGAAAAAACCCGTTTCATTGGTGTCTGGCACCATTACTTCAATGTCTGAACCATCCGCCTGAAGGGCGATGAAAAAAGAGAATATAAGGAAGGCTAATGTATGTCGCATATACTATTGGTATGTGTCAAAATTAAGATAAAAGACGAACCTTTTTCATTTCGTGGTCGCGCTAAGCAATTTCTGTTCCGAAGTATTCAATTTCGTGAGGTTGTTTATCGACATTCATTTATCGAAAGTTAGCGTTCTCAGCATACAGTAGGATTTTATTTGAAATACCTTTGTGCCATGGATCAGGATTTACCGCACACAGAGCGACAAGGCCATCGGGAAAACCTCGAGAAGCTTTCAGCGTTGGAGCTCTTGCAAGGCATCAATGAGGAAGATCAAACGGTTGCCAACGCAGCTCAATCAGTAATTCCTGAAATTGCAGCTTTTGTTGATGCACTCGTACCTCGGATGCTGCAAGGTGGACGCTTGTTTTATATGGGCGCGGGCACCAGCGGACGATTGGGCATTGTAGACGCTTCTGAATGTCCGCCCACCTTTGGCGTACCACACGGCATGGTCATCGGTCTTATCGCCGGCGGCGATGACGCCATTCGAAAAGCAGTAGAATTTGCTGAAGACGATGAAACACAAGGGTGGCAAGATTTGTTGAAACACGACATACAAAGCATCGATACTGTTGTTGGCATTGCTGCAAGCGGAAGAACGCCGTATGTGATAGGAGCTGTTACCGAGGCTAGAAAAAATGGAATTCTCACCGCATGCATCACCTGCAATATGCATTCGAAGCTAGAAGAAGCAGTGGAACACCCCATTGTGGCAGTAACAGGACCTGAATTTGTAACCGGCAGCACGCGGATGAAAGCAGGAACAGTGCAAAAATTGATACTCAACATGATCTCAACAGCAACCATGATTCGTTTGGGACGGGTGCAAGGAACGCGCATGGTAGACATGCAACTTTCAAATAACAAACTCGTAGACCGCGGAACACGCATGGTGATGGAAGCCACTGGGTTGTCGGCAGAACACGCTGAAAAACTACTTACAACGCACGGCAGCGTAAGAAAAGCCGTTGAACACCATAACAAAGGATAACAGTGCACCAACTCGAGCCACACTACAATTGGAGGAGCCATTACATCGCCTCAGAAGATCCACGGTCGCCGTTTTATGGACGTGAATACAGTGAGTTTCACTTCACCGATAAGGTGTACGATCATTACATACATCCGCAATGGGACAACATCGACTCCACCACCCTTTTCATCAAAGTGCTGTGGGCCGATTACCTCGATGGCTTTGGTGTAATAGAATTGATGGGTGAATGGAACGATTGTCTGCACAACGACATCATGGTTTTAAAGCGCAACGTGCTTGAACCCATGATGGAAGAAGGCATTTCAAAATTCATCCTCGTAGGTGAAAACGTACTGAATTTCCACAGCAGCGACGACTGCTACTATGAAGAATGGTTCGACGAAGTGAGCGATCAAGATGGATGGATTGCCATGCTCAACTTTAGAGAGCATATCATTCGCGATTTTGTAGACGCCAACATCGATAGCTACCTCGTTCTAGGTGGGAAATTAAACGAATTGAACTGGCGTACCTACCAACCCGAAGCGTTTTGCAATAAGGTGAGCGACTTCGTAATGAAACGTTTGGGCAGTTATTCTTGATGATGTTTCCTGAGCTTTTCGGCAACCAATTTATCTATCGGAAAAGTAAAAGGTTCCTCGTTCAAAGCTGAAATATCAACCCAACGAAAGGCTTCCTCGTCGTTTTCGTGCTGCTTGAAGTTGAACCGTTGGTGTGATGTCGTAAACTGTTGCTCCCCAATCATCTTCGCGAAGTAATAAATCGACAATACCTGATCCGTTTCTCGAAATGCACTTTGCTGAAAAATCTCGGTCGTGTAAAAATGCGCCCCCACTTCAATCGGCTGGTTCAGCTCTTCCATGGCTTCGCGGATGCAGCAATCGATGGTGCCTTCGCCAAATTCCAAGCCGCCACCCGGAAATTTCACACAAGGCTTTTTCTTGATGATCTCATCGGCAACCAAAACACGGTTGTTTTCGATCAATAAGAAATATACGCGGATGTTAAAACGATCTATCATAGCGGTTTGATTGCACGCAACATATGTCTTTTTCCAGGAGGTCCCGCCATGCGCTCAACATTAAATCCGGCCGCTATCATGTTCCGACGTACGTCGCCCTTCACGCAATAGGTAACCAACACCCCAGCTTTATTCATGGCTTTGAACAGCTTCTGAAAACATTCCAACGACCAAAGTTCGGGCTGTGCGCGCGGACCAAAAGCATCGTAATACACAACATCGTATCGACTATCAGGCAAAATGATCGTTTGCAATTGTGCTTCTCGCTTTATGATCGAGAAATTATCATCAATGGCTATCGGTTCTTCCCATTCGGCTTGGTGCAACTTTGAGAGCAAATCTTCATCACCGTAATCCAATCCTTTCCATTCATCAGCCAGCGGAAAAGCTTCAATGGTCGTATAATTCAGCTTTAGATTGTTCTCATTGGCATATTGAGCAGTGAGTAGTGCGTTCAAACCTGTCCCAAAACCCACTTCAAAAATTTCAGATGCCCCACCGTGTTGGATGGAACATTGCAACCCCGCTTGGATGAATACATAAGTCGATTCGCACCGTGCACCGTGCAAACTTTTGTAGCTGTCTCCATTTGCATTTACCAACGTCGGCGAACCATCACCGGTTATAACCACTTTCATTTCCACACTTCAAAGGTAAACCTTCGTATCAATAGCCCTCAAATATTCCCAACCCGAAAAGAGCGAAATCATATTTCACTGGGTCTTCGGG
>JANRAA010000172.1 GCA_030728235.1 Flavobacteriales bacterium | reverse complement strand
AAAAAGCTTGTCAATAGGCACTTTGTGTGTGCTGAAAACAATTTTGTAGATGGTCATTTTCAGCCGAAAAACTGGAGATAATCCGAAGTCAGTTTCAGCTTCTTTTTGAAATACGCAGACTATATATTTAGCATCGGTAATCTCGGCCGAGACGGTGTTCATTGCCTTTGGGAAAGTCAGTATTCGAACGCTGTGCTCCCCGCACTGCAGATTGCACTACCTGCGGTTCGATCTATCTCTTCTTCAGCCAGAGCTCAGGGTTTTGAGGTGTTCCACCTTCGGCGTTCATCTTCCAGATTTCAAGGTGGGCAATGGCTTTTGCACCTTGTCCGAGTGTTTGTCCAATCACATCTCCCAACGCTACTTTATCGCCTTTCACAAGCGACACATCTTTCAAGTTGGTGTAGACGGTTTTGTAGGCACCGTGGGTGATGATCACATTTTGTCCGGCTCCGGGGATGTTAAAAACACTTGTAACTGTACCTCCGAAGATGGCGCTTACAATGCTGTTTGGCTCTGTTGTAATATCGATTCCGTTGTTGTCGGTCACAATGCCCGGCAAAGTTGGGTGAGGTTGCTTTCCATATCGTTCTGTTACAACACCGCGTTTTACGGGCCAAGGCAAGCTGCCTTTGTTTTGTTCGAACTTTTCAGAAATGATTTTTCCTTCGGGAGTGATTTCGAACTTACCGCCAGTTTTCTTCTTCTCGGCAGCTAGTTCTTCTTCGATTTTCTTTTTTATCGCGGCGTTTAATTTTTGTCGCTCAGCCTCTTGTTGTTGTTGCTGTTTCTTGAGTTTTTGCTCTTCTTGTCGCAGTTTGTTGAGTACTTTTTCTCCTTCTTTTCGGTCTTCATCGAGGGCTTTGCTCTCTTGTGATTTTTCTTCGAGGACGGTTTGTTTATCGGAGCGAATTTTCTCGAGCTCGGTCACCCTAGCGCGCATTTTATCTTGTGTAGCGAGGATTTCGTTTGCTTGTTGCTTTCTGAAATCGGCGTATTCTTGGAGGATTTTAAATCGTTTGAAAGCCTGGTTGAAATCGCTGGCAGCGAAGATGTACATCAACTCATCGTGGCTATGTCGGTTTTTGTACGCTTGGTAAATCATGGCAGCGTACTCTTCTTTCATCAAAGCAATTTTGGCCTCTAGCTCGCGAATGTTTCGCTCAGAACTCTGAATCTCATTCTCAATACCACGCAACTCCGATTCAAAAGACTTGATGAGTTGTCCGCGGTACCGTATCTGCTCTTTCAACAGCTGCAGCTCACTGGCCTCTGCTTCTTGGTTCTTCTTTGTTTCGCTGATCAGCTTGCGGGTGTATTCAATTTTTTTATTGATTTCATCCCGCTGGCGTTGCAGTTCAGCTTTCGACTGGCCTGAGGCAGCGCTTGAAAAAGCGACGAAGACAATAAACAAGAACTTAAGGAATGAGGCGCCTTTCATAGTCTTCAGGGATTTCAAAAGGGAATTCGTAGTCTTTATCTATTTTCAAACGTGTTATCTCGAAAGAGAATTGTGCAGAGCCTTTCTCGCTTGTAACCGACACAGATGTCTGCTTTGGATAGGTTAGGTTTTCAGTTACTTCAAAGTCGCTGTGATTGATGGTCACTGACCTTTGGTAATACAGGTCGTCGAAAACGGTGCGCACCAAATGGTAGTCGTACCCATCGAACCAATAGCGTTTCAACAATAAATCGTCTTCGTCGGATCGGCGCAAGATGCGGCGGTATTGTCGGTCGGAGGCGTCAATAGAAAGGGAATCACTTGGTTGGACATCGCGGTCGTTGACGCCTAGCACCTTTTTCATTTTTCGTTTGTACTTCGATATCAACACATATTCATTGCCATCAATGCGGCTGGTGAATTTATCTTCTTCTTCGTTGATGTCGATAGCGTTGCCAACCAACACAGCTTGCAGCATCTCAAAGGTGATCTCATTCTTTGTTATGTCTGTTAGCTGATGCAGCGTGCCCAAAAAGTAATGTTTGTTGTTGGGCACTTTAGAGACATATTTCACTGAGTCGGGAGTGATGACAGCACGAATCATTTCAACACCCATCAAAGGGGTGATGCTGATCCAGATGATGCTGTCTTTGCGCATGCGGACATTTGCTTTAAAACTTTGGTTATCGTCAGCATTTTTCACTTCTGCTGAAATTCGCATCCCGACGTAATCGAATTCGAAGAGGTTTTTATTGTAGCGCGTAAGTACAGCATTTGCAGTGCGATTTTTCAGCGGCTTGCCTTCTGCAACACGTTTCTCATTTGAACAGCTAGGGAGTATAACGCTGAACGAAGCGAGCAATAAAAAGACGAATATTTTTAAATTATTCAGCATAATATTTTTTGTCTGCAATCTTTTGGGTCAGTTTCCCTGTGCCACCAGATTTCAGTGCTTCTTCCCAATATTGAACGGCTTGGTCGACGTCGCCAAGGTGATAAATGATATCGCCAAGATGTTCTAAAACAACAGCGTCGGGCAATCCAGCTGTGAGTGCTTTTTCTGTGTATTCTTTTGCTTCAGCGTACCTTCCAAGTTTAAAAAGTACCCATCCATATGTGTCCATAAACGACCCCGATCCGGGCATAATTTCCAGACTTTTTTTGGATAGTTCTTCGGCACGATTGAGCTTCTCACCTCTTAAAGCAAGGTAATAGGCGTAATTGTTCAATACATAGGGATCGTTTCCATCTTTCTCGATGGCTTTTTCGAACGATTGGTCGCTCTTCTCGAATTCTTTCGTTTCGTTGTATGCTTCACCAAGTGTCGATAGGAAGCGTGAAAGCAACAAAGGGTTATCTACCACAAATGATTTACCTAAAGACAATGTTTTGATGGCTTCTTCGGGCTTGTCAGATCGCATATAAGCAAACCCTTCCATGAGGTAAAAATCGGGTTGTGTTGGATACAATTCGCGTGCGCGTTTGCTGTTTTCCAAAAGGGCTTTCCATTTCCCAAGTTCGAGCTCAAGAGAGAGAACTTGACTCCAAAGTAGCGGACGAGCGGGGTCGAGTTCAACAGCACGTAAAAAGCGTTCTTCGGCTTCGGCTAGTTTATTGTCGCGTACGAGGTAATCGCCATAAATGGAGTGTGTTTTTGGATCTTCAGGGTGCACACGATCCATGATCTTGAGCAAAATAGCTGAGTTTTCAGCAGCTCTAGCGTCGAATTCTGAAACGCTGAAATAGCGCAGCAGGATACCGATTTTCTCATCGATGGCAACTTCAGGAGCTTCAAAGGCTTTCACCAAAGCGTCGAAAGACTGACTGTCTTTGTTTTGAGCGGCATACAAACGCGAAAGCTGCAACTGCACCATCCCATTGTTTGGCTCATCTGCAATGATATCTTCAAGGAGTTTTTGTGCCTCTGAGGCTCGGTTGAGCTCTACGAGTAACTCAGCTTTTTGGACGATAAATTCCATTTCGCCGGGGTAAGCTTCGATCAGCTTATCGATTTCACCCAAGGCACCTTCGAAATTGTTGCTCAACAAAAAGATCCGTTCTTTCTGGTAGCTGATTTCTGGTGTTACTCCGATTTTATTTTCAAGAGCGTCGTAAGCTTTGATGGCATCGGCCCCCTTTTCTTGGTACAAAAAGCAAGCAGCTAAATTGTAGTACGCTTCAATATCGTTGGGGTCTTGCTTAACGAGCATCTCCCATTGTTTTTGTGAGTCGGCAAAGCGACCCAGTTCCATGAGGTACGACGCGTAAGTTTTGCGGTACCAGAAGTTCGAGCCATCTAGTTCAATGGCTTTTTCGATGTTCACCAAGCCCTGTTCTGTGCGCGAAGCAACGAAGTCGATCCGCGACATTTCATAATAAGAAGAACTGTTTTTAGGCGCAATTTCGGTGCACTTTACAAATCCCGCATAGGCGCGATCGTAATCTTCAACTTGCTTTGATGTCTGTGCTTCAAAGAACCAGTTTTGAAACTCCACACTTTCAGACTTCGTTTTTTTCGAACTCGATGCTGTGGCTTTCGCGTCTTTCGATCCTTTGCATCCTGCAAGAATGAAGATGGCCAATATGAGGGTTAGGTATTTCAATATTACAATCCTTGTGTTGAGTAATCTCCCAGACTAAGTTCTTCGGCCTTGCCGTTGAAGTCGACGTGTTTTCCGAGCATGCTGTTTTCAATGTGAGCATTAGAAATGCGGGTGTTCTCTTGAATGATGCTGGTTTTAACGATGCTGTTTTCGATGTTACAACCTGCGCCAATCGATACGTGCGGACCTACGATTGCATTCTTAATTTTTACGCCTTTTCCAATAAAGCACGGTTCGATGATCATTCCGTTTTCAACTACTGTGTCTGATGCACGCATGTCGGCATCGTTCTTATGATAATCTAGAATCCGTGAGTTTGTTTCTACGGTAGCATTTTTATTTCCGCAGTCCATCCAGTCATCAACTTTTCCGGGCACGAACACCATGCCTTTTTCGGTCATGTTTTTCAATGCATCTGGAAGTTGGTATTCGCCGCTTTT
>JANRAA010000171.1 GCA_030728235.1 Flavobacteriales bacterium | reverse complement strand
GAGGACAGAGAATCAGAGGTATGCCTTTGTTAGAGATCATTTTGATAACAATAAATAAACCCATGAAAACAACAATAGGGATAAGCGACGAGAGTCGTCAAAAAGTAGCGACCGTTTTGTCGGAATTGTTGGCCGATGAAAGTATATTGTACATAAAAACCAAGAACGCCCATTGGAACGTGGTTGGTGCCGATTTTCACGAAAAGCATATTTTCTTCGAAGGGCAGATGAATCAACTCAATGGTCTTATTGATAGGGTTGCTGAACGCATCCGCACTATCGGACATTTTGCGCCTGCTACAATGCATTCATACCTGAGTTTGACGCATCTTACTGAGGTAAATCAGTTTGATAACAGCAGCATAGGCTTTGTAAAAGCACTACTCAGCGACCACGAAAGCATAGTTATTCAATTGCGGGAGCACATCGCTCCGTTTGCAAATGATTTTCATGATGCAGGAACAAGCGACTTCATTACATGGATCATGAAAGAACACGAACAAATGGCGTGGTTTTTAAGATCACACATAAAATAAGATAGGTTTCTTCTTCATCTAAAAGCAGTCTTTCCCTCATGTATCTAGTGGGGGAATTTTTTTCTGCCAAGTCTTTTCCAGTTGCACATTTTCTTTTGAAGTGAATCAAAAGAATCCGTTTGTTCCTGTTGGCGCCATCTATTTGTCTAATTTAAGTCCGAGAAGTTAGTTGTTCGAAATATTTTCGCGAGCTAACTATCACTGAACATAAAAACGGTTGATAGGATGAACATTGCGGTAATTGGGGCTTCGGCAGGATTGGGTTTGGAGGTTGTTAAACGTGCTTTGCAGCGAAACCATGCCGTAACGGCGCTTTCACGCTCATCGCTTCAGATAGAGACCGATCAAACAATCATCTCCATTCAAGGAAGCGCTACCAGTAAATCCGACTTGTCGAAAGCAATTCAACATGCCGATGCTGTGATTGTTGCACTTGGAACCGGTAAGAATATGAAGGCGACAACCTTATTTTCGGATTTTGCGAAACAACTTGTTGCTGTTCAAGAAGGAACTAAAAGTGAAACCCCTGTTTTGTTTGTTACAGGATTTGGAGCCGGCGAGAGTCAAAACTATGTCACCAAGTTTGTCAAGCTGTTCTTAAAATTCTTTTTGAAAGACGTTTATGCCGACAAAACTGAAATGGAGAACATCATTTCCCATTCCAAGTTGAATTGGATCGGCGTGCGACCAGGCAGACTCATGGATGGCGCATTGACGGAGAAATATCGTTTGGAAACCACGTTGTTCAAGGGAATCAAAATCGGAGCGATAAACAGAACCGATCTAGCTGATTTTTTAGTGAAGCAAGCAGAAAACCCAACCTACTTAAAACAATTCGTTTCGATATCGAATAAATAGAGTTTATAACAACAGGGTTCTATTTTCTCCGCATGGTCAAAGATCACTTTTGGATCATTTCGAAATCAAAAGCGACCTCTGTTCCGCCGCCTGAAATTTTCGCAAACAAGCCGTCACCATTTCTGTAATATTCGATTTTCTTAGGGAATTCATTGGCTTGATTTTCACTAACGAATTTTCCATTGCTTATCGTAGTCAACTGAAAGTCGGTTGTTTCTGTTTCTTCCATGCCAAGAACGTTGTAGCTCCAAGTGTCATTTGTTTTGATCAAGGTTATTGATTCTTGCCACATGGTATCGTTCTCTTGAATGGTACAGCTAAAGCCGATGTATTCCGAATCAGATTGCTTCTTCCATTCTTCATAGGTTTTGCTCCGGCCTTGGTCATTGGTTCGTATCCAACTCCCCAGCAACCAATCGAAGTCTTGTTTTATTTGTGCAGGTTTCACAACAACTTCTGATTCAGCAGGTTTTTCTGCTTGTTGCGTGCATGACAATAGTCCAAGCACTATGGTAAGAAGGAGTAGACGTTTATACATTGTTTTTTTTATGGTTATTTAAAAATCATCCAATCGGTATCACATGTTTACTTCGTGCCCACAGCTTCAATCAAAGTCCCAGTCAATGTGGTCGGTACCCAACTGCTTCCGGATATTTCATTGTAGCCGAATCCATGTCCGCCAACTGAGGTTACCACCACAATGCGACCACCACCTGAAACAGCTTGAATGGGTGTGCCATTCAATGTGGCTGTATACCATGTTGTTCCTGAAGTGGTATTAAACCCATGTCCATAGGCGTTGGTTTCGTTGTACAACACAATGCGCCCACTGGCAATGGCATAACCAGTTATAGGTGCTGAGAGTGTTATGGGTGTCCAGCCACTTCCTGAAATGTCATTTCTACCAAAACCATAGGCGTGTGTGGTAGTGTAGACGACGACAGTGCTATCTGAAGCCAAAGCGCCAAGTACTTCACCTTGGAGGGTTACGGGTACCCAACTACTGCCTGAAATCTCATTGTAACCAAACCCACGAGCGTTTGTAGCTGAGTATATAACAATGCGACCATCTCCAGTTCTAATCACATCACAAGCGCTGGTTCCGTCTTGTCCTTGCAAACCTTGAACACCTTGTGGGCCTGTCGGACCTGGTGTGCCCTGTGGTCCTTGCTCACCTGTCTCACCAATTGGGCCTTCTGCACCTGTTGCGCCTGTTGGTCCTTGTAAATTTGGTGTTGTGAAGGTGGTGCCGTCATCGTAATGAAAGGTCAATGTGCCGTCTTGGTTATCGATTGTGGTTTGAATACCGCTACCAGCTGGCCCCGTCATCCCCATTTCTCCTTGTTCGCCTGCAGGCCCTTGCGGCCCAACCAGGTTGGGAGAGGTAAAGGTTCCGCCATCTGCATAAACGAAAGTCACGGTGCCATCTTGGTTGTCGATGGTATTTACGATACCATTGCCTGGTTCGCCTTGTGGACCTTGTTCACCTTGTATGCCTTGCAAACCTTGCGGGCCTGGAGTTGAGCTGCCAGCGTTTTCAGCGTACAAAGCATAGGGTACACTCAACAGTTGGGTGACGCCCACAATGGTATAGTTGGTGCCTCCAGTGGGGTCGATTTCCGTACCAATAAAGTAGGGGCCATCGTTCCATGGTATGCTTTGCATGCTGCCTGAAACGAATGCGCCGCCACCTATTTGGATGCTGATAAGTCCGTTACTGTTGCTCAAGGGGGCATGGGTTTCAGTGAATAACGATTGGCCGTTGGCACCTCCTTCTAAGATACTCACACGCATGCCCACGGTTTGGTTTACCACAAGCGAGTTCACTGCGTCGCGCACCACGGCTTGATAAGATATAAGCTGAGGGGCTTGTCCGTATGCGTGGGTGCCGACAAAAAAGCACGCTACAGCGGCAATGAGAGAAAGTAGAAATTTCATTTGTTTTCTTTTTGATCTTTAAAGTAACGTTGACACTTACGTCAGACATTGCTTTGATAAGCGCGGTTCATGGTTAGCAAAGGAAAGCCATCTTGGTTATGATGTTCATATCGAAAGTACACAGCTTATTTGTGTTGCGCAAAAATATTAGCAGCCAATCATTTCGGAGAAGTTAAGCACTTTTACGACTTTGTGACCGGTGTAAATCTGTGTTCCGCTTATCCGAATGGAGTGAAAGAAAGGAAGCACCATGCAAGGTGGTTCGAAGGGAGATGTAATTTGATTGATAATTTCGTCGGGACGGTCTACACATTGCTCCCGCACTGAGTTTCTCAACTCGTCAAGGTCTATTTGAGGAAAAAGGGTGGTGTCTCTTCTGTAGTTTGAAAATGCAATGTTTTGGCTGTTTTCATGACGCATCAGCCTCCACGGCGAAGGTGCCATCCATTTTTCGATTATACAAAGACCGTAGTCGTCAGAAATGGCGATGCTTTGTGTCTCTGATTCCTCTATCACCACATCAACAAGATCTGTAGTCACCAAGATCGGTTGCTCGTAAATGCTCGATTCACGTGCGATTGTGAAATAAAGGGTGTCGTACTCAATTATTTCATCTCTGAAATCTTGTTCAACAATCAAACCTGGTATGTGAATATCCAATCCACTGAAATGAGCTCTGAAGCCGTTTGCTTCAATTGATTCTTCTTCAAAAACTTCATCCTGCGTGCTAACCGACATTGCCAGCTGCTCACCAGGTTGCTCATCTGCAACAGCCATTGATTGTAAGATTTGTTCAGGGGCAGAATTGCAAGCCAATGCAAGTGCTGCAAGCAGAATAATAGAGAAGCGTTTACGTTCCATGATTGAAATGTACATTTAAAGTCTGGAAAACGAGTTTTATAAAAGCACGAATTAACAAGAAGCACCAACTCTGACATCCGTGCCGTGCGCACGATTTTACCGAAAGAATTAAAGATTAACTTTCGCCCAATGCCCGATCGTATAAATATTTTTTTGGTTTTTGCTTCGTTCGCTTTGGCTCTCGCCTTGCCGTTTGAGCTGTTTTTATTTTCCTATGCGGTGCTCGGACCCCTGCACTACCTCACGCAATTGCACTGGCTGCGAGAGAAATCTTTTTTCATTCCTTCAGGCA